>NZ_JAPCIZ010000156.1:0-3419 GCF_027707725.1 Aeromonas sp. QDB25
GCACCGTTGGAGGTGATCAAGCAATACATTCAAAACCAGCGGGGCTGACGCCCCGGCGAAATTCCCCTCCCACCTACGTCGGAGGGAGTCCCCTTTCGCATTTAAGATGGGACCACAGGCACCGCTTTTCATCACTGGCCCCTCCACGATTTCGACCCCCTGGCTCGCCAGCTGGGCCATCACCTGATCCAGGGGCCAGCTGGTGATGAGGCAGAGATCCCCCGACCCCACCTGCGCCCGGTTGCGCGCCTCCTCCCCCAGCAACTGCAAATTGATCTTCTGGTTGCCAAAACGCAGCGCCCGGCGGCCTGCCCCGAAGGTGATGGGCTCCATCTTGAAGGCGCCGCTGTAAAATGCCACCGCCCGCTCAATGTCGCTGACCGTCAATACCAGATGGTCGATATGGCTTATCATGCTTGCTCCCTGTCATGGTGATTGCCGCACCATCATACCCACCCGCCTCAATAGAAACTGTGGCATGGTGCACAGGGGGCTAACCACGTATTTTGACTAGGGAAATACCTTAACGCACGGCAGCACACGCCTTGTCACGCTGGGCCAGCAGGGTTTCGTCATTACTGCCCATGGCCGCCAGAATGGCCTGATTACAGGCCCGCTCCGCGAGCTTACCCGGGCTCTGCTGGGCATCGGCGATCTCCGCGATCATGGGGCGATAGCCGATGGCGGCCGAGCAGTACATGGTGCGGTACTTGGGAAGCTGCCAACTGCTGTCGTCTTGCCGTGTCAGGTCATCGCACAGTTTACCAAACAGTGCCTGCGCCTTGACCGTGCACTGACTGAAGCGCCGCACATCTTGCTCGTAGGGACGGCAGACACTTTGCTGTTTTATCTGCCAGAGCTGGAAAGAGAAGGGAACCTGCTCTCCCTCATAGGGCACTACCAGCGTTTTTAGCTCGGTGCCATAGATATCCGTCACCTGCTGCTGCACCAGATTGAGATAAGCCGAAAAAAGATAAGATATTGGATCCATCACTACCTCCCTGTGGTTCGCCTTCTCTATCTTCGCCGCCCATGGCTAGATAGATCTTCAAATGGGCAAAATTAGATAACAGCTTACTGATTTAGCTAAAAAAAATGATACCCTGCCTACTCCCCTTATGCACAAGATTCAAGGTCAGTCACCATGCAGCAATGTGGTATTTATGAACAACTCATCACACAACTGTTGGCATCAAGACTAGATCGATCGCATTTCTACATCGGGGAACGACAACTGGAGTCTGCGGAGGCCTCAGTCTGGTTATCACGATTCCTAACTCGTGTGTTGGAATATGCAGTAGGCTCGGTCACTGGCGATGACCCATTACAACGGCAGATTGAGCTGGCTAACCAGTTATTGCTTTGGCTAAAAGATCGCATACAAGACCCAGACTTTATTGGCGAGAACCTTATCGACAGTCAGGGAAAAATACTGACCGCTCTGTACCAGTTGGACAACCCCATTTCCGCCAATTTAAAACAATATGTTGACGATATTTCCCCTCTGACCGGTCTAACGCAAAGTGAGCTGTTCTGCGGCAGCAATGCGGGTTTGTCGATGGAGTCAGAGATTAAACGGGAGATATTATCGGCAGATAGCATCTGCTGGCTGGTCTCATTTATCAAGTGGGCAGGTATCCGTATTTTCCGTCATGAGCTGGAAGAGTTCACTCGCAGCGGCCGCCAATTAAAAGTAATTACTACCTCATATATGGGGGCGACCGACGCCAAGGCAGTTGAATTTTTAGCCAGCCTCCCAAATACCGAAGTCAAACTCAGCTATAACACCCAGCGCGAGCGGTTGCATGCCAAGAGCTATCTCTTTTGCCGAAATACCGGTTTTCATACCGGCTATATAGGTTCCTCCAATCTCTCTCACTCTGCCCTCACCAGCGGCTTGGAGTGGAACCTAAAAATCACCTCGCAAGAGATCCCTCATATTATCGAGAAATCCCTGAGTACCTTTGAAACCTATTGGGAATCCGATGATTTTGAGCTGTTTGATGGCAAGCTCGAAAGCCGTACAAAATTGCAGCATGCACTGCAAGAGGCCCGTGGGGATGGGGACAGAAATAACCCTGCCTATTTCTTTGATATCACGCCGTTTCCCCATCAACTGGAGATCCTTGAACAATTGGCGATGGAGCGCGCTTTACACCAGCGCTTTCGTAACTTGGTGGTAGCGGCTACCGGTACAGGGAAAACTCTGATCTCCGCCTTTGATTTTGCGCATTTTTTGAAAACCAAACCCGATGCCAAGTTTCTGTTTGTCGCCCACAAAGAGGAGATCTTGCGCCAAGCATTAGCCTCGTACCGCGGAGTGCTCAAGCAATCAAATTTTGGCGAACTCTTGGTCGGCGGCGCCGTGCCAACCCACTACCGTCAGCTGTTTGCCTCGGTGCAATCCTTGAATAACCAGCTGGCTAATTTACGTCTTAGTCAAGACTATTTCGATTACATCGTCATTGATGAGGTTCACCATATTGCGGCGGCCAGTTATCGCGGTCTGCTCGCCACCTTTGAACCTCAGATTCTGTTGGGATTAACCGCAACGCCAGAGCGCCATGATGGCGGTGATATTCTTGCCGACTTTTGTGGTGTCATCGCAGCAGAGATCCGCTTGCCCGAGGCCATCAATCGTCGCCATCTCTGTCCGTTCCAATATTTTGGTATCGATGATGATACTGACTTGCGCCAAGTGACTTGGAAAAATGGCCGTTATGACATTACTGAGCTCACCAATATCTATACCCACAATCAGCAGCGGGTACAGAAGATAGTCCAGAGCCTCAATGAGATCGTCACCGATATTACCAAGATCAAAGCACTGGCATTTTGTGTGAGCCGTGAACATGCCGACTTTATGTGCAAGGCATTTTTATTGAAGGGCATCAAGGCTGACATCCTCACTAGCGATAACCGAGACGAGCGACATAGTAAGCAACAAGATTTGCGTACCGGCGTTATCAATATTCTCTGCGTGGTGGACATCTTCAACGAAGGGGTTGATATCCCGGAAGTCGATACCTTGCTGTTTTTACGACCAACGGAAAGCCTCACCATCTTCTTGCAGCAATTGGGACGTGGCCTGCGGCTGGCGAGCGATAAAGAGTGCTGCACCGTATTGGACTTTGTTGGGAATGCCCGTGCGGAGTATGACTTTGCCCAGAAATTCCGGGCTCTGGTGGGTAAAACCAATAAGGCGATCAGCCACGAGATCAAACAGGGCTTCCCTCACGCCCCCTTGGGCTGCCGCATCGAGCTCTCAAAACAGACCCAAGAGTTAATTCTGAGCAATATCAAAAAGGCGACCGCGAATTCAACTCCGAAGTGCAACACCCGCCAAATCAAGCAACCTGTCGTAGTTCATCAAACACGATCTGCGGTTGCCTGAAATCCAAACATTTGCGCGGTCTAAG
>NZ_JAPCIZ010000157.1:0-749 GCF_027707725.1 Aeromonas sp. QDB25
TGATCTGATTTTATCGCCAAACAAAATCAACACGCGCGAAGCCTATGACCATTATTAATGCTAATCACTATCTGGAGCAACTCCTGGCTCCCGCCGCACTCGAGCGCATTGCTCGGCTCTGCAAGTTTTGTCTGCGTCAGCGCGCCATTACCCCTGCCATGCTCGTACCTGCACTGTTGCGGGCCATGGGGGGCGACCAGGTCAATGACATTGCCAGCTTACACCGTCATTTCAATGCCTTGCAGCTGACGAAAGAGCATCAGGTTTCTTACAAACCGTTTCACAATCAGCTGCGTAAAGAGAGCTTTGCCCTGTTTATGAAAGCGCTGGTCGAACGGGCCATCGCCTTGCGTATCGACCATCAACTCAAAGCGGCCTCCCTCGGCGCGTTCAAGCAGGTGTTATTGCACGATGGCACCTCCTTCGCGGTGCACCGGCGTCTGGCGGCTGACTTTCCCGGCCGGTTCAAGACCATCAGTCCGGCGGCTATCGAGTGCCATATGACCATGTCTCTGTCGGAGCAGAGCCCACTGTGCATGAGTGTGTCTGCCGATACCGCAGGGGAGCGGCAATTTCTCCCTGAGGCTCACAAGCTGGCCAACTGCCTGCTGCTGGCTGACGCGGGTTACATTGACAGGGCCTGGTTTGAGCAGGTGAACGACGCTGGCGGATTTTATCTGGTGCGAGGAACGCAAAGCCTGAACCCCAAGATAATCCAGGCCTGGCGCGGTGATGGACGGGAAGTGCCA
>NZ_JAPCIZ010000157.1:759-3406 GCF_027707725.1 Aeromonas sp. QDB25
TACCGCTTGATCCGACGGTGGTTTGCCGAGGAAAAGCGGTTCTGCTTGTGGATGACCAACCTGCCGCGAGCGGCATGGTCAGCAGAGCAGGTGATGAGCCTGTATCGCTGCCGTTGGCAGGTGGAGTTGTTATTTAAAGAGTGGAAATCGCACAACCGGCTCAAGGGGTTTGTGACGGGGGAGAAAGCCATCGCCGAGGGATTGGTGTGGACGAGTTTGCTGTCGCTGGTGATGAAAAGGCGGGTCGCGCAGAGTGTGATGACAGGGAAGCTATCGATGTTGAAAGCGTCAAAGAACAGTACGACATGGTGGTTGCCGCTATTGGAAGCAGTGGCCCATAGAGCGCTGACAGAAATAAGGGAAAGACTGGAATGGGCAGCTGATTATTTGGCCAAGAACGCTTGCCGAACCAAGCAGAGAAAATCGATACAGAACAGGACCTTGGAAGGAGTTTTAAAGGGACTCAACGCTTAAGGTCCTGTACATGAGACGTTATTAGCTTTTGTTAGTTCTTACATGAGTCCGTGTGGTCACGGAAAATTGACGTCAAAAAGGGCTGCATTGCAGCCCTTTGTCATTGGTCGTTCACATCGAGTCAGGCTTATTTGACGGCCTTTAACGGGGACAGCGGCACCACGTTGCGGGCGGCAACTTTGTCCAACAGCGGTTGCAGCTTCGCCCGGACCTCTTCGACATTGTAACTGGATCTCGCGGTGAACCGCACCAGCGCAAATTGGGCGCTGTCGCAGGCGTCTTGAAGCATGACATCCCGCTCCATCCGTTTTTTCAGGGAGTGTGACTTATCGTCCAGCTCGATGGCGCAGAGGTACCGGAAGTCATTGTCTGTTAAGCAGTAGTCCAGGTGCTTTGCAGAAATTTGGTTAAAGGATTTCTGCCAGAGTTTCTTATCTTTCTGGGTAGGCCGCAGCACGTCGGCTACACGCACCTTTCCGTAAATGCGGGCCTGGCCCTGAACGGCTTTCTCCAACGCAACCAGGAACGACTTTTCGCCGTCGGTAAAGAGTCCGTCCTGCACTTCATACGTCAATGCCGTATCGAGCTTTGCCGTGTCCTTCCCCTTTCCCTTACCCTTGTCCATGCCCAGCAGCAGCCCCACCACCGCTACGACCAGCACCACGATTGCAATCACTGTCATGCTCATCACGCTTCCTTATGATTTTCATTGCCCATCATGAGCCCGTTGTAACTTCCGCTTGCCGGGTGAGATCAGCTCTGGCCTTACCGCTCACGCTGCAACGGCACCAGCGGCTTCTCTTCCCTCAGTACCCAGCTCATCGTCGACGGAAAATACTTATAACCCGTGAGTTTCAATCGGGTCGTCACGAGTTTGCGAATTTCCGGCGGGGTTGCAACCCATTCGAGTTGCGGGAAACAGATCGACTCACCCCTGGCCAGACGTAGGTGCATGGAGCCAAAGAGGATCGCATCAAAGCGCGTGACCTCATTGCTGGTGAGAAGGGTCTCCACATTATCGAGGGCTTCGTTTACCAGCGCCTGCTTGTAGGCTTCCGAGGCTTCTTTCGCTTTGTCTTTCGCGGACTGTCTATCAGTTTGGCCTTCACGCTGAGCAATCATTGAGGCTCCTTGCTTGCTGTGATCTGCGGTACATCCGATAGGGCTGCTGATGCACCATGTGGAAAACGTCGAGGGTAAACAGTAACCGCCGCCTGGCAGCCCTCGCCAACGAATACCGCGATTGACTGCGTGCTTCCTTGATCTCGTTGACGATGGCTAGAATTTTGCCTTGCAGCGAGACTTTATCGCACGAGCACTCTTGCATCTCGGCGTCCCAGGTAGGGCACAAACGCTCATCGGTATGCCTATGAAAATCACCCACAGAAACCCCCTCAGCATGGCGTTCAGCGTCATTATTGCGCATATTCGAGATAAAAGTCATTAACGGACTGGCAGACCACTCAACGCCTGGATGATGCGGCCTAAGCCGCAAAAAATGCCTCTTGGGCCTCTTCGCGACTCGCATAATAGGCGATGCCTCGGGTGGCCCTGGACAACGAGTCGATGCCAACGATCGAGAACGACTTGATGACCACATCGCGAGCAGCTAGGTAGTGAGTGAGCTGCAGCATGGCGCAGCGTACCATTAACCGATCGATGTCTTCCAAGGACAGGCTGACATCCCCTACCCCGGCTTCTCCGCGCTCCAGCAGCTGTTGCTCCAGCCACAGGAGTGAGTTAATGCCCGACCCACAGCAAGGCTCGTAGTGCTGAAGCTCCTTTGATGACTTCGTCTCCGCCCCGCTTATCAGCTCTGCCATCAGCTGGCCAATCTCTGGCGGTGTGGGGTAGAAGTTGGTGCCCCGCTTCGAGAACCCGACTTCGCTCATCAGGATCCCCAGCACATCGCCGGTTGGTGCCGCCAGCATGGTGCTCGATAGCAATGCCGCCAACTCCATCGCGGTTTCCGTCAAATCAGGGGGAATGTGCTTTGCCGGAGGGTAGAGCCCGGACTGTTGGTAGCTCCACGTTTCGATGAACGCTTCGACGAACTCCGAGACGCCCATCTTAAATGCGAAAGGGGACTCCCTCCGACGTAGGTGGGAGGGGAATTTCGCCGGGGCGTCAGCCCCGCTGGTTTTGAATGTATTGCTTGATCACCTCTAACGGC
>NZ_JAPCIZ010000158.1:0-3307 GCF_027707725.1 Aeromonas sp. QDB25
GAAGAGCAGAAGTTATCATGATCGTTACCATGTTAGGAGGTCACATGGAAGATCAGATCCTGGAAAACGGGAATGGTTCCGTTCAGGGCGCTACTTGTGTATAAGAGTCAGCCTCCAAGCAGCGTCGCCAGCACCACGATCAGCGGCTTCTTCGGCTTGACTGCCCGGGTTTCGACTGCGGCATCATCGATGATACGCACATTACCGATGGTCCCCGCCTTCATGATATTGAGCTCTTGCTGCTTGTTGAGCAGCTGGACGAAGATCTCCTGGCCCACTTGCACATCACGGGTCAATCGCAAGATGTCCTGCTGGGTTTTCGGCAAGCGCTTGATCGACTTGTTGATGTTGTTCTTGGTGTTGATCAGAGTCTGGCGCTTCTCCATCAAGGCGATATAGGCCGGATGCTGACGGGTATAGAGCTGTTGCAGCTCGGCTTCACGGAAGGTCAACTCATTGAGCTGTTTCTCAATCCCGACCATGGTGTCCAGTGCCGCTTTCGCTTCGAGCGACAGATCAACCGACTCGTTCTGTTGACGATATGTATTGAGCAGCTCTTCAGAACGGTTCAAGTCATCTTTGACCTGGGGCAGATGGGTCTGCAGGAAATCCAGGCTCTTCTGGGCTTCTTCGGTCTTGCGCAGCACGTTCTGCTGGAGATAGTTCTGGCTGATGTTATCGAGCACAGCACGAATGCGCCCCTTGTCTTCCCCTTCCAGCGCCAGGGAGATGATCCCGGTATTCTTGCCCTTCTCGCTGACCTGAAGATCCCGCTGCAGCTCGCCAATCACATCCAGCAACGGCTGCTTGACCAGGGTAAATTCCTGGCCATCTTGTGCGGCAACGTCTGCTACGAGCAGGGTCACATCCTCTTTTTCGAGCAGCTTGCCCACCTGCCCTTCGAGCACCCGACCTTCCACCTCCAGGGTAAAACGGTTTTCTCCGGTTAAGGTCAAGGTCAAGGGGGTGCCAATCAGCTCGGGTGCCACCTCAAAACGACTAATCGCCATCTTGGGATAGGGCTGACCCATCAGGCGAGACACACCACGGCCAACCAGCGGGAAGAAATCGGGGGTCACCACGGTATCAAGATGGAGCTCTTGCACTGTGCGGCCAAGCACCATGCGCGAGGTCAAGAGTTCTATCTCGGCGGCGGCATCAGCCTGTTCGCCACCCAGCACATCGGCCATGTCACCGAGAAGAGCGGTGCCGCTGGCCTTTTTTTCCACTTGCAGCAGGGCGTTGGCCTTGAAGACTGGTGTCGCCAGCAAGGCGTAAGCAACACCCATCATCATAAAGAAGCCGGTGATACACACAATCCACCAACGGCCATCGATCAGGTAGCCCAGCAGGCGCCCCAGATCGATCTCATCGTTTTCCACCGCAGCACTATTTTGCCGGGACGAAACAGAAGAAGTCGTCATTACACAGAGTCCATTTTTATTGTCAGATAAACCCGAACACAGACACAGGCTGTGGTTACAGTTTTTTCACCCAGGCATCGGCGCCACGCACCAGCAGTTGGTAAACGTGCTCGTAGGCTTCCCGGCTGAGGCGATAGGGATCTGGCACCTCGCACTCACCCAGCCAATGGCCAAAGAGCATAGTCTTGCCGCGGGCGCCAGGATCAATGGCGGTCACGGCGGAAATATGCCCTTTCTCCATGACAAGGATGAGATCGGCCTCCTGGCACAACGCGCGGTTAAGCTGACGCGCAACATGCCCTTCCAGCGAGACCCCATGTTGCTGGGCTACTTCGCTAGCGACCTGATCGGCAGGCTTGTCGACCAGGGCGCTCACTCCGGCAGAACGGATATCACGGCCGGGCAAACGCTCCCGCAGCAGACGCTCACCCGTCGGGGAACGACATATATTGCCCACACACACGACGAGAATTTTCTCAAACATATTACTGTCACTCTTTCATCTTCAACACGATGCCAACGGCCCCGAGTCAATATCCATTGAGCGTTACCAGTTGCGAACCCGCAACATACCTTCCGTCAACTCGTTAAAGCCATTGATGGAGGGCACCAGCTGACTCAACACGCGGTTCCAGCGCGTCACAGGTGCGGTTGTCACATACACAACGTCATAGGGTTGCAACGCAAACTCCGTCCCCATCACCAGCGCAGTGGCGTCACTCAAATCAAGTTGATAGATGGCGGCTTTCTGCTGTGACTTGCCTGCCGGGCGCAATACGAAAATCCCTGTGGCATTGGCAGCATCCTGGTTCAAGCCCTCGGCACTGCTCAGGGCTTCCGTCAGGCTCATTCCCTCACGACCAATGGTCAAGGTTGAAGCCTTGTTGACTTCCCCCATGACAAACACTTTCTGGGCATCATTGCGCGGCACATAGAGCATGTCGCCATCGCGCATCAGCTGGTTGTGAGAGAGGTCGCCATACTGCAAGAGATCCTGTAGCGACAGCGGGTATTCCTTGCCCTGGCGAGTCAGGACCACATGGTGCCAATCCGCCGTCGGGCTCAAGCCCCCGGCTAGATTGAAGGCATCGAGCAGCGTCATCGGCACATTGGTGATGGGCTGCGCGCCAGGTTTGGCGACTTCGCCTGAGATGTAGACCTTCTGGGAGCGGAAAGCGGCAATGCTGACATCGACCTGTGGGCTTTCAATAAACTGAGCCAACCGCTTGGCAATATCCACACGGATTTCAGATACCGTTTTTCCCACCACGGCGACCTTGCCGATATAGGGGTAGAAGATGGAGCCATCTGCGTGTACCCAGTTACCCGCCTCGCTCGCGCTGCGGTAGGAGCCAGCAGGAATGGTCAACTCCGGGTGATCCCACACCGTCACATTGAGGATGTCGCCAACCCCGATACGGTACTCATAACTGCTGATCTGGCGATTGAGCTCAGGGTTGGCCTTGCCCACCACCGGCGCCTTGCGCAATTCGCTGACCAGTGCTGGCGTCACCGGGTAGACATCGGCCAGTTGATCAACATCAACTGAACCTGTAGCCACCTCGGTTTTGCCACTGGTGGAAAGATTGGTACCGGGCACCACAGTGCACGCACTGAGCAGGGCCACGGCCGACAACAGAGGGATGAGCTGAATCCTTTTCACTTCCACACCTTATTAAGCTTGCCATCAATAACTGAACGTAAAAATCGCCGTATGATAGCGGAAATTGCCGAAAATACTGAGAGAAATCTCCCGGGAGACCGCCTATTTTCGGCCTTGTTGCACAAATCAGGGAACTATCTAGCCAAGTGGTGATCTGATCTCCCGGATCAATTACCGGGCACATGAGATGGGCAAGTCAACACACAACATCACCAACTGG
>NZ_JAPCIZ010000159.1:0-3244 GCF_027707725.1 Aeromonas sp. QDB25
CATGGTGTTCCGCTTTGTTTCTTTGGCGAGAAGAAGCGTACCAGAACCGGCAGTTGGCCTCTTCTCTCCTATGCACCATGGGTGTTGCAGTTATTATCTGAATTCGCGAGTGGCTAGTGACCAGTTTTTTAGGTAGGTTATATCTCAAGCTTCACGGTGTTGCTGTTGGAGAAAATATTAAAATTTTTGGGTGGGTGGCTCTATACCGTGGGCAAGGCGCAGGTATTGTGGTAGGTCGTCGAGTGGTTTTTTCAAGTGATACTAATGCCAACCCAATTAATAGGAAAGATTTTTTAAAATTGGCGTTGCTTAGTAGTGATGCAAAAATTTATATTGGTGATGATTCGGGCGTTAGCTCATGTGTTATTGCTGCTAAAAAGTCAGTAACTATTGGCTGCCGTGTACTTATTGGAGCCGGTGTCACAATAATGGATACCGATTTCCATCTGATAGATCCCTATGACAGGCGTTATAATAGGCAGAAAAAAGAGGTGCCGACTTCACCTGTTACTATTGGTGATGATGTCTGGCTCGGGGCCGGGGCTATTATTTTGAAGGGTGTTACTATAGGCGATGGCTCAATTATTGCTGCAGGTGCTATTGTGGCCAGTGATATTCCACCAGGCGTTATTGCTGGAGGCACTCCTGCGCGAGTTATTAAGCGTATCGACATCGAATAAATAGGGGTTAAAATTGAATTCAGCATCTTGTGTTTGGATTGTCATTCCAACTTTTAATCGAGCCAAAACCCTTAGTGAATGCATTGGCACTCTGCTGGCACAGAGTTATAGCAATATTAAAATTGTAGTGGTGGATGATGCTTCGACAGATAATACAGCCAAAGTAATCCATGATAATTATAAAGATGTAACTCGGCTATCTGGGGATGGAAATAGATGGTGGAGTGGTTGCATGAATATTGGTTTAAGCCATGTTATGGCTAATTGTCAAGCAAATGATTACTTTATGAGCTTTAATGATGATGTCTTGGTTGATCAAGAGTATGTGACTAACTTGGTTGCTGCAGCCAATTCGTTGCAACAAAAATTTATGTTGGGGTCATTGGCAGTAGATAGTGAAAATAACGATAAGATAGTATTTTGTGGTAATCGTATCGATTGGTCCAAGGGGGTTTGGAAAGGCAAGCCTTGTGCGGGTCTAAATGATGAGCCTTTATTGGATACTGACTCTTTGCCTGGTCGCGGAGTGCTGGCGCCTGTCTCTCTTATCTCCGAAATCGGTTTTTATGATGATAGACGCTTTCCGCAATATTTTGGTGATGAAGATTTTTCACTCAGAGCAAAGAAGGCGGGTTATTCGCTTTTCGTCTGTGCAAACGCTCGAGTTAAGAGTCATGTGAAGATGACTGGTTCAGGGCGCCATGCCCCAAGGCTAAAAGAGTTTTTGAGTTCGCTGGTTTCTATTCGGTCTCCTAACCAACTATCCAGGCGGCTGATATTCATTTTTAGACATTGCCCCCAAAGATTTTTAATCCAGTTCTCTATAATAGATGCGCTCAAGGTTGTTACTGCCTATTTTAGAATGAAGAAGTAATCATGTGTCTGTATGAGGGATGTACCAGTGCAGGTGATAAAATTATCAAAGTTAACTTTTTTGGCCACGCTTCTTGGCTTGTCATATGTTTCATCTGCCACGGCAAAAGCTGAGTGTCCCAACCTATCAGATTCGACCAAGTTAATTAGAGTAGATAAAAGCATTCGGTTGGGCGGGTATTTTTATGCTGGTACCATAGATACGAGCTGGTACGCCAAAAATTTTGATTTGCTTGATTTGAATGCAAAAAACAACATCTCTTTAGTGTATGCTTTGAAAGCAAAAAACAAGAACATGATTGTATACCAACAGTTTTTGATGAATCAGATGGCGACAAGGCAAAATGGTGCCCAAGTTGTCGAAGGCTATAACCCATCAAAAATGTCGTCATGGCTCTTGCGTGACGAAGCTGGCATTCCTGTGGCCAGTCATAGAGGGCCAAACTACCACTTTATGGATGTAGAGGGGAAATCTGGTTGGTCAGCATATTTTGCAAAATACGTTTCCAATGTTGTTGACAGAACAGGTGCCGATGGTGTTGTACTTGATGAGATCCCTCTTATTGCGAGTGATCAATTTGACTCATTGCTTAATTACCCTAGTAGCTCAAGCCTTCAGAATGGTGCCGTCTATTTTTTGGACACTATTCGCAGCAAGATGGATATCCCAGTGCTGATCAATGCTGGGCAACTGCATAAAGAAGATGAAAATGGAAACTTGCTCTGGAAAGTATTAGGTGAACATATTGATGGTGCATGGCATGAGGGCTGGGTGGTCTATTATGGTGCCCCCCAATCCCCCCATGAAGGGGACATGTGGGAAGCCGATATCAGTTCTGCTGAGGAGTTTAGCCGGTTAGGTAAACCCTATATTGCATCGGCCATGTTTTCTAATGCGAAGCAGTTAGAGTATGGATTATCTAACTATCTTCTTGCTATACAGGGTAGTTCTTTGGTATTTCAACCTATGGTGGCATATGATCCCGAAACCAGGGGGGGCTTTAATTTTAATCTTGTGAAAAACGCAGTGGAAAAAAATAGGCCCCTCTTCGATGTCGAACTTGGCTGTCCTGTGGAGAGCAGAAAACAGGAGGCAGGGGTTTGGACAAGAAAATTTGATAGGGGTATGGTGGTTGTCAACCCGACTACAAGCAAGGTTCAAGTTGGCTTGTCTCGGTCATATAAAGATGTATATGGCAATCAATTAAGCGACTCTATACAACTGGAACGTTTTTCTGGAAAGATTTTGCTTTACTAAGTTCACCATTCATCCAGTGTATCAATCGGTTGTAAGTGTGTCTTTGTAGTTGACTATAGTAGCACTATGCCTATGGCTGTATCCTACGATGCAGCCGTAGCCTTTGGTATTTGTGTGATGTATTTTGATTGCGCATATTCAAAATGTTTTGAACTATCCACAGAAATGGATTCCTATCTTTAGGAGATGATTTTATTGTGCGTAATCTTTGGCTGTAATTGCCGAGTATCCATTAGTTGAAGGGCTGGCTCATTATGGCTTGTTGCATGACTTTACTTTGTAAAAATGTTATCGGAGTGAAAAGTGATCTTTCAAGACTGGGACGCGAATTCAACTCCGAAGTGCAACACCCGCCAAATCAAGCAACCTGTCGTAGTTCATCAAACACGATCTGCGGTTGCCTGAAATCCAAACATTTGCGCGGTCTAAGGTT
>NZ_JAPCIZ010000160.1:0-3064 GCF_027707725.1 Aeromonas sp. QDB25
TGCTCTTTAACAATCTGGAAAGCTGATTTAAAAAGTAGTTCTCAAACATTTGTTACAAGTGCTTTGGAAACTTCTTGGCGAAAACCAAATTTTATTTGGTCCTTGTTGTACGACAACAAGCTGTGCCGGTTTCACCGACACTTCTTGGGGTTGTATGGTTAAGTGACTAAGCGTACATGGTGGATGCCTTGGCAGTCAGAGGCGATGAAGGACGTACTAACCTGCGATAAGCCGTGAGCAGTCGGTAAGAGACATTACGACTCACGGATTTCCGAATGGGGAAACCCACTTAGCATAAGCTAGGTATCGCTGCGTGAATACATAGCGTAGCGAGGCGAACCGGGAGAACTGAAACATCTAAGTACCCCGAGGAAAAGAAATCAACCGAGATTCCCTCAGTAGCGGCGAGCGAACGGGGATTAGCCCTTAAGCATCTTGGAAGTTAGTGGAACGGTCCTGGAAAGGCCGGCGATACAGGGTGATAGCCCCGTACACGAAAACAACCTTGATGTGAAATCGAGTAGGGCGGGACACGTGACATCCTGTCTGAATATGGGGGGACCATCCTCCAAGGCTAAATACTCCTGACTGACCGATAGTGAACCAGTACCGTGAGGGAAAGGCGAAAAGAACCCCTGTGAGGGGAGTGAAATAGAACCTGAAACCGTGTACGTACAAGCAGTGGGAGCCCTTCGGGGTGACTGCGTACCTTTTGTATAATGGGTCAGCGACTTACATTTTGTAGCGAGGTTAACCGTATAGGGGAGCCGTAGGGAAACCGAGTCTTAACTGGGCGTCTAGTTGCAAGGTGTAGACCCGAAACCGGGTGATCTAGCCATGGGCAGGTTGAAGGTTGAGTAACATCAACTGGAGGACCGAACCCACTAACGTTGCAAAGTTAGGGGATGACCTGTGGCTGGGGGTGAAAGGCCAATCAAACTCGGAGATAGCTGGTTCTCCCCGAAAGCTATTTAGGTAGCGCCTCGGACGAATACTACTGGGGGTAGAGCACTGTTTGGGCTAGGGGGTCATCCCGACTTACCAACCCCATGCAAACTCCGAATACCAGTAAGTACTATCCGGGAGACACACGGCGGGTGCTAACGTCCGTCGTGAAGAGGGAAACAACCCAGACCGCCGGCTAAGGTCCCAAAGTTCTGGTTAAGTGGGAAACGATGTGGGAAGGCTCAGACAGCTAGGATGTTGGCTTAGAAGCAGCCATCATTTAAAGAAAGCGTAATAGCTCACTAGTCGAGTCGGCCTGCGCGGAAGATGTAACGGGGCTCAAACCAGGCACCGAAGCCGCGGATTCACGCTAAGCGTGAGTGGTAGGGGAGCGTTCTGTAAGTCTGCGAAGGTGTGTCGAGAGGCATGCTGGAGATATCAGAAGTGCGAATGCTGACGTAAGTAACGATAAAGGGGGTGAAAAACCTCCTCGCCGGAAGACCAAGGGTTCCTGTCCAACGTTAATCGGGGCAGGGTGAGTCGACCCCTAAGGTGAGGCCGAAAGGCGTAATCGATGGGAAGCAGGTTAATATTCCTGCACGACTTGTAATTGCGATGGGGGGACGGAGAAGGCTAGGTGGGCCAGGCGACGGTTGTCCTGGTGAAAGTGCGTAGGTGGTGTTTCCAGGCAAATCCGGAGACACAACACTGAGACACGAGACGAACGCACCACGGTGCGGAAGCCATTGATGCCCTGCTTCCAGGAAAAGCCTCTAAGCTTCAGATTACAAGTCATCGTACCCCAAACCGACACAGGTGGTCGGGTAGAGAATACCAAGGCGCTTGAGAGAACTCGGGTGAAGGAACTAGGCAAAATAGAACCGTAACTTCGGGAGAAGGTTCGCTCTTGATGGTGAAGTCCCTTGCGGATGGAGCTGTCGGGAGTCGCAGTGACCAGATGGCTGGGACTGTTTATCAAAAACACAGCACTCTGCAAACACGAAAGTGGACGTATAGGGTGTGACACCTGCCCGGTGCCGGAAGGTTAATTGATGGGGTTAGCGCAAGCGAAGCTCTTGATCGAAGCCCCGGTAAACGGCGGCCGTAACTATAACGGTCCTAAGGTAGCGAAATTCCTTGTCGGGTAAGTTCCGACCTGCACGAATGGTGTAACCATGGCCATGCTGTCTCCACCCGAGACTCAGTGAAATCGAATTCGCCGTGAAGATGCGGTGTACCCGCGGCTAGACGGAAAGACCCCGTGAACCTTTACTACAGCTTGGCACTGAACATTGAACCTACATGTGTAGGATAGGTGGGAGGCTTTGAAGGCGTGACGCCAGTTGCGCTGGAGCCGTCCTTGAAATACCACCCTTGTATGTTTGATGTTCTAACGCAGGGCCCTGAATCGGGCTCGCGGACAGTGCCTGGTGGGTAGTTTGACTGGGGCGGTCTCCTCCCAAAGAGTAACGGAGGAGCACGAAGGTTGGCTAATCCTGGTCGGACATCAGGAGGTTAGTGCAATGGCATAAGCCAGCTTAACTGCGAGACGGACAGGTCGAGCAGGTACGAAAGTAGGTCATAGTGATCCGGTGGTTCTGAATGGAAGGGCCATCGCTCAACGGATAAAAGGTACTCCGGGGATAACAGGCTGATACCGCCCAAGAGTTCATATCGACGGCGGTGTTTGGCACCTCGATGTCGGCTCATCACATCCTGGGGCTGAAGTCGGTCCCAAGGGTATGGCTGTTCGCCATTTAAAGTGGTACGCGAGCTGGGTTCAGAACGTCGTGAGACAGTTCGGTCCCTATCTGCCGTGGGCGTTGGATGATTGAAGGGAGTTGCTCCTAGTACGAGAGGACCGGAGTGAACGAACCTCTGGTGTTCGGGTTGTCACGCCAGTGGCACTGCCCGGTAGCTAAGTTCGGAATCGATAACCGCTGAAAGCATCTAAGCGGGAAGCGAGCCCTGAGATGAGTCATCCCTGACCCCTTGAGGGTCCTAAAGGGCCGTTGGAGACCACAACGTTGATAGGTGGGGTGTGTAAGCGTAGCGATACGTTGAGCTAACCCATACTAATTACCCGTGAGGCTTAACCATACAACACCCAAGAAGTGTT
>NZ_JAPCIZ010000161.1:0-3048 GCF_027707725.1 Aeromonas sp. QDB25
CCTTAGACCGCGCAAATGTTTGGATTTCAGGCAACCGCAGATCGTGTTTGATGAACTACGACAGGTTGCTTGATTTGGCGGGTGTTGCACTTCGGAGTTGAATTCGCGCCGACCAATCCATTTATCTTGCCCAGCCTTTTTCTGGCTGGGCAACAGATGGGAAATAGAGCTCTGGAGCCAGTTCCCGGCAGAATTATGCGATTTATTTTCGCACATCCTGTATCGCCAGCAGCATCTGGGCCGTGTTAAGCCTTTCCCAGCAATCCACTGGAGCCTGATCTGGGTAGAAGCGCAGCAGCCCAGCCCAGCAATGAGCCGCTAGTTGCCATTGTCCGGTCAGTTGGGCCAGTTCGGCCATCAGATGCCACTCCGGCATCGACTCAGGCAACCGGCACTCTGGTTGTTGCAACAGCGCCAGCCCCTCCTCCAGTCGCCCTGTCATCCGGTAGGCCAATGCGAGATGGAAAGGAGCATCTCGTGAATCACCCAGCAGGGTTGCCCACAGCTCGGCCGCTTCTACCCAGCGCTTTGTATCCAGTAGCATCATGCCGACGGCCAACCTCAGCTCGCGGATGGCCCGCCGTACCGCAGCAGTCTCAAGCGTCGCTGTTGGCAGGGCGGCCAGGGTGGCATCGGCACGGTCAAACAGGCGCAAGTGACACAGGGCATCCAGGAATACTGCAACCAATTCTGCCGGCATATCTGCCAGAACCTGGTACGCTCGTTCCGATTGGACCACTACGTCTTCCCACTGTCTCCTTTCAGCCGAGAGCAGTGCCTTTTCCAGCCGCCATTGCGGGTCAGGTTGGGTGTGTTTCAAGTAGTTCGATAATTGGCACAGCGCCGCATCTTGCAAGCCTTGCTCCCGCAAGCAACGAGATAGCAGCAGTTGCGGTTTCAGCACAGAAAGTTCTGCTTCATCAAACTCGACGAGAATGGCTTCCAGACGAATCGATGCCGCCACGTAATCTTGCTGAGCCAGGTCTGACCAAGCCTGGGCAAGCTCTTGTTGCCGAGTTGGCAATGCAACTGCCCAAGGCTGTGTCAAGGCCAGCTCCAATGCCACCACCTGCTTCGTTTCAGCCAGGCAGCGTAAATAGCACAGTTGGTCGGCCAGGGTTAGAAGTGGCTGCTGTTGCCAGTATGCTGCGGCTTCTCTCCATTGATGGCGATCCGCCAGCAAACGAACCAGTTCTTGTCTTGCCCATTCGTTTTGATCTGTATCCAACATCGATTCGAGCAGGGTTTGCGCTTCCCCTGTGCGGCCTGATTTTCGCAGTGCTTCTGCCCACGGCTGCAGCGCCAAGGCTTGCATCTCAGCATTGCCCCGCTCATGCAGCAGTTGCCAACGCTGTGCGGCCAGTGGCCAGACACGCTGCGCCGTGGCATGCCCGGCGTATTGCTGCACAATGGCGAGGTCGATAAAGGCTGGATCACGGGGCGTATCCAACGCACATATCGCCTGATATACCCGTTCGCAATTCTTACCATCGTTGAATGGGAAGGTGTCGGCAATACGCTGGCAAACCTGTGCCGACGGTCGCGCCTCGTTGGCCAGTAAGATGGCCAGCTCATCGAACAGCGCCTGCTCCTCGGTCACCACAGGCCCAAAGCCGTGCTGACGGTAGTCGAAATAGCCCTTGGCATAGGTATGGCCGCCCGAGAACATCTCGGCCTCGTCAAACTGATAATAGAGTACCGGTTTGCCCTGGATCGCCATTTCGAAGGCCACTGAGGAGTAGTCGGTGAGCATCATGGCGGCGCGTTTGAACAGGTCCTGCATACTGCCTTCGGCGTGGGTCATCACCTCGATAAAGTCCGGTACCGCAAATTGCGCGAGATAGGGCTGGATATAGGCGTGGGGGAAGAACACCACCCGATAACCGGATGATTCACACAGTTCGCGCAGGCGCGGATTGTGCAAGACGCTGCTCCAATGCTCGGCAAAGGCAGTCTGCATAAAATCGGGATTGAGCTCGCATTCACTGCCATTTCCGGTTCTTTTCCCAACAGCAGACAGGCGCCAGGTTGGTATCAGCAAGATCAGCTTTTCACGCTTGGCCGTCTCGTGGATCAAACGGTCATGACGTGGTAGGCCAGTCAGGGCTACCTCTTTCGTGGTATATTTGTAGCCGTTATCATCTCCAGCGACGGAGTGATATTCCGCCGTTGAGGTGGTGATAAAACAGTCGATCTGCTCCTTTTGATTAAGCCAGCCGGATAGATCATCCTTAATCACGCCATGCTGCAGAAACACCAGATGCCGACCGACCCACATTTTTGGTCCCAGATAGTTGCTCACATAATGATCAATATGGGAGCTAATCAGCTTGCTACAACTCTTGAGGGCTGCCTCGTGCTCCGCACTGCCATAGGCTAGCAGATTGAAACCCTCGGCACTTAAGCGCGGCCAGTCATGAGATGACTGTTGCAACACGAAGAAGATGGGTTGCTCCGGGTATTGCGCACTGATGTAACGATACAGGTGTTCCGCATTGTCATCGGCCTGGGTATCGCGGTCCATTAGTAGCCAGGCGTCGGTATAGCGCTGGTCTTGATCGTATTTAGGACGCACAGATGAGAAATGACGCTCGATCAATGATACGTCGAGGCCATCGGAGTGATTCTTGCCACCCAAGGACACGCGGGTAGGTAAGCCGCCGATATTAACGGTGAGCTTGCCTGTTTTTGGCAAATGAACCCACAGTCGCCGCTCCTTGGTGAAGCAACTGCCTAAGAAATCATGGTGAACAGTTTTTGCATGATCCGGTATCAAGTCGGTATTTGCCACGCAGATTTGCTCAAAACCGACATCGGCGCAAAAATAGCGCAGTTGCACCTGCTGCTTCTGTCGATCAAAGGCTTCGATATATGTGATTTGAAAGTCCGGTGTGCTTCCCTTAAAGCGACCCAGTATTCCCACTTTATGGTAAAACCAACCGCGAATTCAACTCCGAAGTGCAACACCCGCCAAATCAAGCAACCTGTCGTAGTTCATCAAACACGATCTGCGGTTGCCTGAAATCCAAACATTTGCGCGGTCTAAGG
>NZ_JAPCIZ010000162.1:0-3044 GCF_027707725.1 Aeromonas sp. QDB25
GAACGAAAACTCACGTTAAGGGATTTTGGTCATGAGATTATCAAAAAGGATCTTCACCTAGATCCTTTTAAATTAAAAATGAAGTTTTAAATCAATCTAAAGTATATATGACCTAGATTCTACGTCAGTACTTCAAAAAGCATAATCAAAGCCTTGATAAATATGCATTCCTTCGAAATTCAGCTTTCACCCATTGGGTGAAAGAAAAGTGCTCAAAAATATGTTAAATTATCAGCTTTTATGACTCGATATATGGTAAAATAATAGTAAGAAAAGTAGTAAAAAGGGGTTCTAATTATGATTAATAAAATTGATTTCAAAGCTAAGAATCTAACATCAAATGCAGGTCTTTTTCTGCTCCTTGAGAATGCAAAAAGCAATGGGATTTTTGATTTTATTGAAAATGACCTCGTATTTGATAATGACTCAACAAATAAAATCAAGATGAATCATATAAAGACCATGCTCTGCGGTCACTTCATTGGCATTGATAAGTTAGAACGTCTAAAGCTACTTCAAAATGATCCCCTCGTCAACGAGTTTGATATTTCCGTAAAAGAACCTGAAACAGTGTCACGGTTTCTAGGAAACTTCAACTTCAAGACAACCCAAATGTTTAGAGACATTAATTTTAAAGTCTTTAAAAAACTGCTCACTAAAAGTAAATTGACATCCATTACGATTGATATTGATAGTAGTGTAATTAACGTAGAAGGTCATCAAGAAGGTGCGTCAAAAGGATATAATCCTAAGAAACTGGGAAACCGATGCTACAATATCCAATTTGCATTTTGCGACGAATTAAAAGCATATGTTACCGGATTTGTAAGAAGTGGCAATACTTACACTGCAAACGGTGCTGCGGAAATGATCAAAGAAATTGTTGCTAACATCAAATCAGACGATTTAGAAATTTTATTTCGAATGGATAGTGGCTACTTTGATGAAAAAATTATCGAAACGATAGAATCTCTTGGATGCAAATATTTAATTAAAGCCAAAAGTTATTCTACACTCACCTCACAAGCAACGAATTCATCAATTGTATTCGTTAAAGGAGAAGAAGGTAGAGAAACTACAGAACTGTATACAAAATTAGTTAAATGGGAAAAAGACAGAAGATTTGTCGTATCTCGCGTACTGAAACCAGAAAAAGAAAGAGCACAATTATCACTTTTAGAAGGTTCCGAATACGACTACTTTTTCTTTGTAACAAATACTACCTTGCTTTCTGAAAAAGTAGTTATATACTATGAAAAGCGTGGTAATGCTGAAAACTATATCAAAGAAGCCAAATACGACATGGCGGTGGGTCATCTCTTGCTAAAGTCATTTTGGGCGAATGAAGCCGTGTTTCAAATGATGATGCTTTCATATAACCTATTTTTGTTGTTCAAGTTTGATTCCTTGGACTCTTCAGAATACAGACAGCAAATAAAGACCTTTCGTTTGAAGTATGTATTTCTTGCAGCAAAAATAATCAAAACCGCAAGATATGTAATCATGAAGTTGTCGGAAAACTATCCGTACAAGGGAGTGTATGAAAAATGTCTGGTATAATAAGAATATCATCAATAAAATTGAGTGTTGCTCTGTGGATAACTTGCAGAGTTTATTAAGTATCATTGCAGCAAAGATGAAATCAATGATTTATCAAAAATGATTGAAAGGTGGTTGTAAATAATGTTACAATGTGTGAGAAGCAGTCTAAATTCTTCGTGAAATAGTGATTTTTGAAGCTAATAAAAAACACACGTGGAATTTAGGTTTCATTCTGGCGACGTCCGTATTTGCCTTTCGGAAGCATAAAATCGGACGCGTTGTGGCTCGCTTCAGGTAAAATATTGACTATTCATGTTGTTGTTATTTCGTCTCTTCCAGAATAAGGAATCCCATGGTTAAAAAATCACTGCGCCAGTTCACGCTGATGGCGACGGCAACCGTCACGCTGTTGTTAGGAAGTGTGCCGCTGTATGCGCAAACGGCGGACGTACAGCAAAAACTTGCCGAATTAGAGCGGCAGTCGGGAGGCAGACTGGGTGTGGCATTGATTAACACAGCAGATAATTCGCAAATACTTTATCGTGCTGATGAGCGCTTTGCGATGTGCAGCACCAGTAAAGTGATGGCCGCGGCCGCGGTGCTGAAGAAAAGTGAAAGCGAACCGAATCTGTTAAATCAGCGAGTTGAGATCAAAAAATCTGACCTTGTTAACTATAATCCGATTGCGGAAAAGCACGTCAATGGGACGATGTCACTGGCTGAGCTTAGCGCGGCCGCGCTACAGTACAGCGATAACGTGGCGATGAATAAGCTGATTGCTCACGTTGGCGGCCCGGCTAGCGTCACCGCGTTCGCCCGACAGCTGGGAGACGAAACGTTCCGTCTCGACCGTACCGAGCCGACGTTAAACACCGCCATTCCGGGCGATCCGCGTGATACCACTTCACCTCGGGCAATGGCGCAAACTCTGCGGAATCTGACGCTGGGTAAAGCATTGGGCGACAGCCAACGGGCGCAGCTGGTGACATGGATGAAAGGCAATACCACCGGTGCAGCGAGCATTCAGGCTGGACTGCCTGCTTCCTGGGTTGTGGGGGATAAAACCGGCAGCGGTGACTATGGCACCACCAACGATATCGCGGTGATCTGGCCAAAAGATCGTGCGCCGCTGATTCTGGTCACTTACTTCACCCAGCCTCAACCTAAGGCAGAAAGCCGTCGCGATGTATTAGCGTCGGCGGCTAAAATCGTCACCGACGGTTTGTAATAGCGGAAACGGAATGGGGAAACTCATTCCGTTTTTGTTTATCGCCTTAGACGGCAAAAGTGCTGTCGCCCACCTGCGCTTGCGCATACCAGGCCATAAGCTCCGTGGTTCCTGGTTCTCCTTCCGCTGGAGCCCAGTGCGCATAGTCATCGGCAGCCACGGGTCCCCCGGTGTCAGAATAGTTGTCGCCTAATCTGAATAATCTAAATGTGAAGACCGGGGGCGGATAAAGAGTGTCGAATGGCTCGTTATTCAAGTGAGCGCAAGGCTGCTT
>NZ_JAPCIZ010000163.1:0-2989 GCF_027707725.1 Aeromonas sp. QDB25
CTGGGGCTCGGTGCAAGTCAAAAGCCGGGTGCAGGGTACCGACAAAACGCAAAACCGCACCAACTACGAAAAGTATCTACCGGGCGCATTTGATCATGTGGCCATCATTCTCTTTGAGACCGATTACCGGCTAAAAGCAGCGGTCATGCTGCCCTGCGCTGATGTGCTTTCACTGCGGAAAGCCAAGGGACACGTCAAATTCGATGATGCAAGGAAGCACCCTAATGCGGTCGATATACAGCCTGACTTGCTTGCCGTGAGTGGGGAGCGTCACCCTGTCCTCGAAGAGGCATTCTGAAACAAACGCCAAGCCTTAACAAAAAGGGCCCCTTGGGCCCTTCTGTGGTCAACCAGCTGAGATCCCGCTGGAAAATGCTTGGCATCACTTTTTGCCTGGGAAGCCTTTAGAAAGTTGATCGACCATTTTATCCATATTAGTGGTAAATGATTCAGCCCCCTCCTTTAGCTGCGGAACTCCGGGCATATTGGCGACCTTATCCCCTGCTTCATCGAGCCATTCACGTCCCTTATTCATGGACGCATTATCCGGCAAAAGATTGACCCCGAACCCAACAAGTGAGTCACCCACTGTTTGACCCAGCCAGAAGTTGTTAGACTCCATAAGATCCTTAGCTTGTGTTGTCTCAGTCGCATCGGAACCCTCAACGTGCAAGGCCCCAGTGACACTTTTCATTGTTGCAGCTGTCCCATTCTCACGGTTAGGCGCTAAGGGATAGGTGACATCATCTTTACCGCCGTTATTGGCTAAAGCCTGTCTCATAGCCACGCCTACTGTTTCACCCCTATTTTCACTATCTTGGGCGTGGACAGTCGCTTGACCGCTATTAACATTCCCCTGAGCTTCACCAAACTCGCCAGCTGCCAGAGTTTGCGTTTTAGCTGTACCTCCCGCCACCTGCCCTGCTAGGTTGGCAGCTGCACCGTCATTAAGCTCCACATAGTTACTGACCCTGTCTTCCTGAGAGGCAGCTTCATTGACCTTAACGAGTTGCTGCAACCCTGCATTTGGTGCCGTCTCGTTCATATCCCGGTATACCGCCGCCGCTACAGCGCGGTCATCGGAATCCAAGCCACCAGTCAGGCTCATGCCAGCTTCAATCAGATAAGTGGCGGCACCAATGGACGTAGCCGCAACATTGGAAATTCCTACCCCGGTAAATTTGGCACCATCTGCAATTTTATTGATACGGATTCTTGCGTTGTCAGTTAATTGGCCATCCTCCCCAATCACGCCAGCTTTAAGGAACGATTCCCTTGCATCAGCGTTCTGCGCCATGACCCGGTCTACGGTCTGTTGGGCATCAAACACATTGCCTGCAATTTTCGCACGCTGTGCGAGTTCGCCAATGTCAATCGAGGCATTCAAGGAACCATTGGTACTCGCATTACTCGCGTAGGCCATTTGGTCGACTACAGATTTGCTATCTGAATAGTTTTTGGTGCTACTCACCATCTTATTGGCTGCATCGGAATATGACGCATTGCCCGCTATGGTGTGACCGGTGAGGTAATCACTGGCTTTAGTAAACGCAGCATTGACCGAGTTGGCCATTGCGTTTGATGTCGAACCTGAGCGTCCCGATGAATGGTTCTCTCCTGCCTCCTCAGTTTGACCTCGTGTATCCGTTTCTGTAGATGTACTTTTAGCACCGAGTTTCCCTGTGGCTGAGAACACTCCGAAGTCAAAGCCCCCACCAACCTGGGCCATAAATTCCTTGGAAGCAGCATTCGCATTTTGTGCAATTCTTGTGGCAGCCTCGCCATAGGATATGTTGAATGCTTCTGCATAAGCCTTTACCGCGCTTTGCGTAGCATTAAGGGAATCTGAAATCTGCGCTTTCTCGCTCGTATTGAAGCTCGAATTATTCAACGCAGACCTACCAGCCTGTGTCACCTGTGCGTAGCTCTCCTGAGCGCTCGCAATCGCTTGATCCATTCTCTGATGAGCAGCAGTCAGATTTTTCGAGATTGAGCTTCCAACAGCTGAGCCCGCGTTAACCACCGACGACAACGGACCATTGGCACTGGAGATAACACCACCACCGGTACTGGAATAGGGATCCCACGTCGAGGTCGTGGACCCCATTTTCGTAGCGCCATTATCCGGTGCGCTGGCAATATTCGGGGCAACGTAATGGGCATTGACCGGGGCATCGGGTGAGGCTTGCTTGGCAACGCCTTGCATACTGTGGACGCCCTTGTATAGGACCGCCATCGCCAATGAGGGGATCGCCGCCATCATCATCGAGCCGACTGCCAGATAGGTCTGAGCCTTCTCCAACACCCCTGGACTCCCATTCCATGACATTGCAGCAGGACCAAAGGAACCGCTCGATGACATGTCAGTGGTCAGGGCATAGTTCAAATAGGATTCAACCCCAACCGCGATAAGAGGCCAAAGGTTGGTGAACATAACGAACATCGCATAGCTACCGGCGGCCTGTAAGCCGAACTTACCGGTCACTAGCATCAGCAGCATCAATGGCGCGATGAAAATACTGAAGAACTCGAAGAACGTAATGAGAGCCGGAGCCAGTTCATTAAACATTTCATACGAGCTCGCCATCTTCACCAAGCGTTGTTCTTTGGCCGTGAACTGCATCATTTCAGTTTGCAGGCCAACCTTATCAAAGGCTTTTCCCAGCCCGTTTTTAGTGGCTGACCATATCATCCTCTGTAAGGCCATATCGTAGACAGCGATTGCAGAGCCAGTCAGCATAGCGGTGGCATCCTCGATCGCTTTCTCATCAATGCCCATCTTTGCGTTGAACGCATCAACCTGAGCTTTGTACTGCGGGCCTGTTAACGCCCCCTTCAAATAGGTGAATGTCTGTGAACAACTCATCGTTGTGGGAGAACCGGACCGCACAACGTTCTCTGTCGCGAATTCAGATAATAACTGCAACACCCATGGTGCATAGGAGAGAAGAGGCCAACTGCCGGTTCTGGTACGCTTCTTCTCGCCAAA
>NZ_JAPCIZ010000164.1:0-2810 GCF_027707725.1 Aeromonas sp. QDB25
AGAGCAGAAGTTATCATGATCGTTACCATGTTAGGAGGTCACATGGAAGATCAGATCCTGGAAAACGGGAATGGTTCCGTTCAGGGCGCTACTTGTGTATAAGAGTCAGGTGTACATCCATAGACAATCGATCACAGATATGAACCATCTGGGCTGGCAGATAGGCCTCCGACTGCCGACCAATTTTGATGGAAAGGCAAGAACTGATGGCCTCAAACAGCTTGGGCGCCTCCTGACTGAGGCGGGCCAGCGGCTCGGCCAGCACCATGAAATTGAACGACTCATGTTGCCCCGCGACCCCGTTCCCGCTTGTGTTGTTGTAGAACAGATGGATCTTGCCGATGTCATGCAGAAGACCGCCGATAAAGGCCACGCTGGTGCTAATCGGGCCGACTTGATGCTGCATGCAGAGCGCCGAGGCGGTGATTGCCACCTCATGACTGTGCTCAAGCAGTCCACCGGTATGGTGATGATGGTACTGGTTGCTCGCCTTGCCGGTGAAGAAGGGCCACATGATGCGATCATCAAGCAGCACGGCGAGGTAGAATCGCCGCAGGGCCGCATCCGGTAAATAAGCGAGCATCCCCCAGATATCCGACAAGATGGCATGTTGTTTATCTGCCAGCCATGAAAATTGCTGCTCAATGTCGTCACGACGCACCTCAACAGGCAACGGCATGAAGGTCATCAATCGAGGCACTTCCTCGCCATTCATCTCCAGCAGCAACCACTGCCCAGCCGGCACCACATCCGCCAGCAGCTCACCGCTAACATCGACATGGCGACCCCCTTTCAGGAAAGTCAAACGCCACACACCAGCACTAGGCAAGCCGTGAATCAGCTCGGCCCACACCAGCGTCAAGTTAAACGGGGATGTGAATTTCATACCTCATCCTCCAGATCAAGTTCACCGTCCAGCAGTTGTTCGAAAGCGGCACCATCCCGACCGACCAAATTGGGCACATAGCGCGAATAGACCCGAAACAGCATGCTGGTCGTGGAATGACCCAGCTGGCGGGCAATCCACTCCGGATTTTCGCCGGCGGCCAGCCACAGAGTGGCAGCCGTATGGCGAGTCTGATAAGGGTTGCGCTTTTCAAGCTTCAGATTGGCCAACAATGGGTACCAGACACGCTGAGCCACATTGCGGTGGTTGAGTGGCTCACCGTTGCGAGCACAAAACACGAAGGTACTTTTCTCGCCCGAGAACCCCCACTGTTCACGCAAGGCCTCATAGACTCGCTGGCTCATTGCGATGGTGCGGTGAGATCCACTGGTCTTGGTGGGCCCGACTTTACCCCTGACCAAGGACTGGTGAATATGAATAAGGCGGGCGCCAAAATCCACATTGTCCCAGCAAAGACCATCGATCTCACCCGTGCGCATGCCGGTGAAGAAACGCACCGTGAAATAGGGACGATAGTCCGCCCGTACCTTGGTCAGAATGAGTTGCACCTCCTCCAGGGTAAACGGCAGGACTTGCGCCCTAGGCATCGGCAGGGCCTTGATATTGCGCCACGGGCTATCAAACTCGAACCGCTCGGCCGCCTCGTTCAAGATGAGACGCAGGTAGGTCATGATGTGGTTGATACGGGAAGCCGACAACGCCCGTTCGCTCTGCCCACCCGGCTCACACAAGCGCAACCGAAACGCCAGGATCTCTTGCTTGCTGATGGTAGCTAACCGCTGCTCACCCATAGCCGGAATCAGGTGGCAGCGTAAAATGCCATCCACCGTTTCAATTTGGCTCTCGCGCCACTCGACCCGTTTTTCATCGAGCCATAGCTCGGCAAAGGCGGAGAAAATCATCCGTCCACCAGAGGCCTTCTGCCGACTCAGTCTCTCCATGGCCACATACTTCTCAACCTTGGGACTGTTGGGAAAGTGATGCCCATAGTCAAAGGTACCGATACGGATCTGTTGCTCTATCAAGCAGAGCACCTTATTGAGCTTCTGCCGGTTAGCCTGGGTATCAGCCAACGTGGTCTGCTCCCGACAGCGGACCCCCCTGTAACGAAAGTCCAGATAAAGCTTGCCATCACGGCTATTTATCGAGCCCATCGCACCACCTCACTTCAAGCTAGCAATGAGATCGTGGGCTGCTGCTCCTTGCAGCATGGACTCCTCTACCCGCTCCCAGATGTAGAGAATTTTTCGCCCACCAAACGGACGGATGTAATGCACGCCTTCGAACAGCACAGCGTCTTTCAGACTCTGGCGGATTGTTCGCACGTCGTATTTGATCCGTGATGAGAGCTCTTCGGTTGTCAGATAGGTACTCATACCTCGCCTCCAGGTGAATCACAAATGAGTCATTTTACTCACGTGAGACGAATATAGCTCACAGAATGTGATTGTCAATGCCGCTTTTGCATCATGTATGATTCATTTGGTAGGCTATGTGAAAAATACTCGCTATGGATAAGTCATGATTAGGATCCTGCTCATCAAGCTACTTGACGAAAAATCGTTCCAAGAAAAGCGCCGCATAACTCTCTCTGAAGTGAGCGAAAAAACAGGGATCAGCCGGGCAACCCTGACCCGGATCGCCAACGTGCCTGGTAATGTCACCAATACCGATACAATCAATGCGTTGTGTAAATATTTTGGATGCCAGCCTGGAGAGTTGTTGAGGTATGTCGAGGAGGAGGACAGTCCTGCGGGGGAGTGAGCTGGACGACCTACCAGAAACGGTGGCAAGTGGCCTTGTTGCACAATTCCAAAACAGGACGGACTTTCTCCAAGCGCCGATTTCGCTCAGTTGACCTGCTGTCGTACAGGCATACCTAACCCCGTCATCCTGTTGATAG
>NZ_JAPCIZ010000165.1:0-2750 GCF_027707725.1 Aeromonas sp. QDB25
CAGTTGGTGATGTTGTGTGTTGACTTGCCCATCTCATGTGCCCGGTAATTGATCCGGGAGATCAGATCACCACTTGGCTAGATAGTTCCCTGATTTGTGCAACAAGGCCGCGGTGAGCGGGAAGAGGTGGGCGCCATCGAAGAGTGGCAGGCCGATCACCACGCCATCCGCTGCTATCGGCCCGCAGACAAACCGGACCCCGCGTATCCGGTGCTGATCTATTTTCACGGCGGCTGTTTTGTCAGCGGGGATTTCGAGACCCACGATCGCCAGATGCGGATGCTGTGCAACCGGGCCAGCGCCCTGATCTTCGCCGTACACACCCGCCTCGCCCCGGAACACACCTATCCTGCGGCTCACGACGATGCGCTGGCCGCCACACGGGCCATCATGGCCGAGGTGGAGAAATGGCATGGGGATCCGGCACGTCTCGCCATTGCCGGCGACAGCGCAGGGGGTCATCTCGCCCTGATCACCACCTTGCGGCTCAAGGCTGCCAACGCCCCCTTGCCCAAGGCCCTGCTGCTTCTCTATCCCATGCTGGATGCCCTCTGCGAGAGCCAAAGCTACCGCGATCTCGGTGACGACTACCTCATCACCCGGGACATGCTCGCAAGCGGTTTTCACGCCTACCTTGGCAGCCTGCCCCCCTGCCATCCCGAAGCCAGCCCGCTCCACCATCCCGCCCTGTCAGGATTACCGCCGACCCATATCGTCACGGCGGAATATGATCCGCTGCGCGACGAAGGGGAAGCCCTGTATGGCAAGCTGGTGCAGGCTGGCGTCGATGCCACTTGCCAGCGGCAGCATGGCATCATTCATGGCTACTTCCAACTGGCGGCCATCAGCCCTGCCGCTCGTCAGCTCATCGACCAGATAGCCATGATGCTCAGAAGACTCTGAGTTGGAACCGGCCCCCAAGCCGTGTTAAAAGTGTCTCTTTTGAATCATGGAGGTAACCCGAGTGTTCGAGATAGCGAGCCTGAAAGAGGGCATGATGCACGGGGTGGAGCTGTTCCAGCTGCTGCTGGAGATCATCTCCATCGCCTGCGTGGTCATCGGCCTTGGCAAGACCCTCTGGCTGGCGGCCAGAGTGCGGGATCACGAGCCCGGCTTTCCCCGTATCCGCCTCTGCTTCGGCAGCTGGCTTATCCTGGCGCTGGAGTTCCAGCTCGCCGCCGACATCCTGGCCACCACGGTGGCCCCCAGCAAGGAGGAGCTGGTGCGCCTCGCCATCATCGCGGTCATCCGCACCTTCCTGAACTACTTCCTCGGCAAGGAACTCGATGCACAGGCCGAGCGCCAGCAACCCGAGCCTGTCAGGTCACCTTCCCGCCCCGACGCTCGATGAGCGGGCTGAGTGGCACAAGGCCACGACACGGAAGGAAAGGCACCAGCCTGATCCCATGAAGAGGGCTCCCCGCGGGGAGCCCTCTTTGTATCCGATAGCAACCATCAGGCGTGCTTGCTGGCCAGCTCGTGGCGCTTCAATGCCAGCAAGGTGACCAGCAGGGCGGCGGTGGCGATCAGCGCCATGCCGATATAGGTGGCGCTGAAACCGGGTGCCAGTTCGGCCGGGCTCAGGCTGGCCAGATTGGGGCTGCTGCCTGCTGGCAGGGCGGCATGGAACAACACAGCGCAGATGGCGACACCGACTGCCCCGCCCAGCTCCCGGCCGAAGTTGAACAGGGACATGCCGATGCCGCGATCTTCCCGCGGCAGGGCATTTTGCACCACCACCGACAGCGCCGGCAGCACCAGACCAAGGCCGATACCGGCAAACGCCAGTCCCAGTCTGGCCCAGACGTCGAAGTGGATCTGCCACAGGGCCAGCGCGGCCAGGGCAAAACCTGCCACCACGAAACGCTTGTAGTGACCGGTGCGACCGATGAGCTTGCCGCCGACGAAGGCCCCCGCCGTGATGAAGACCATGAAGATCACCATGATCCCACCACTGTCACTGGCACTCATCCCCTTTTGCCACTGCATCTGCAACGGCAGGTAGACCAGCACGGCAAACATCAGCAACTGCGAAGCCAGCGCCAGCAGCACGCTCACCAGATAACCCGGCAGGCGCACCAGGTGGGCCGGCAGTATGGGGTAGTGCGCCCGCCGCTCAGTCAGGACCAGCAGCAACAGGGCCGCCCCCAGCGCAGCCGCGAGCCAGACGGCGGGCAAGGCCGCTTCCGGCGAGAGCAGCAACAGGGTGAGGGTGGTGACCGTGATGAGCAGTGCCGCTCCCTTCCAGTCGAAGCGGCTGTGGCGACGCACATCGAGGTGACCCAGATTGCGGTTCACCAGCCAGAGGGCGATAGCGCCGAGCGGCAGATTTATCCAGAAGATCCAGCGCCAGCTGAGCTGCTCGGTAAAATAGCCACCGAGCAGCGGGCCTGCGATGCTGGAGACCGCATAGACCGCCGAGATATACCCCTGATACTTGCCCACCTCCCGTGGCGGAATACAGTCGGCGATCACGGTGAAGGCGAGTGCGATCAGCCCCCGCCCCCCACCCCTTGCAGCACGCGGGCGGCCAGCAGGGTTGGCAGATCCTGGGCCAGGGCGCAGGCCACTGATCCCGCCAGAAACAGGCCGATACCGATGTTGAGCATGCGTACCCGGCCGAACATGTCGCTCAACTTGGGGGAACCGCAGAATTCGGAAAAAATCGTACGCTAAGCTAACGGTGTTCTCGTGACAGCTCTTTGACTAGGCTTTCTAAGGCCATTCTGATAGCCCTGACTTCCTGAAAA
>NZ_JAPCIZ010000166.1:0-2740 GCF_027707725.1 Aeromonas sp. QDB25
AATCAGGCCGCCCGATGAAGCAGGAACCCGGTACTGCGCGAGCAGCTATCACCCAGTAATGGGAATCCCCCTCCTGTGACGCGAAGCGCTAAGGTGGGGGAGGATGTCAACAAGGTTTCCGGATCTACCTTAGGCCATCGGCACATCAACCGATCATCACGACCGAACTCTGGTCTGACAGAGAGTGCTTACACCTGAGGAAAGAACAATGAAAAAGACAGCATTGACGATGGCCATCTCCAGCCTGCTGCTGGCCGGTGGTGCACAGGCCGCCAACGTTTACGATCAGAATGGTACCAAACTGGACATCGGCGGCCGCGTCAACGGCATGTACTACGGCACCGATGACAACGCCACCGAAGGCGATGCCAGCTACCTGCGTCTGCACATCGCAGGTGAAACCAAGGTTGACGAGGATCTGACCGCGTTCGGCTTCGCCGAGTACAACCTGCCGGTCTCCGGTTCTGACAACGACGAGCTGCGTTACGCCTATGCGGGCATCAAGCACGATCGCTTCGGTGCCTTCAGCTACGGCCGCCAGGACGGTCTGTTCACCAAGGCGGTGAACAACTACACCGACGTGCTGCCGGAGTGGGGTGGTGATGGTCTGGGCAAGGACACCGAGGTGTTCGGCACCGGTCGTACCAACGGCCTGGCCCAGTACATGTACAACTGGCAGGGGCTGACCCTGGGTGCCCAGTTCACCGGCAACAACGACCCGCAGAACGCGAGCCGCAGCGAGCGCGTCGGCCCGAACAGCACCTGGAGCCCGAAAGGTTCTTCCGAGGGGTATGCCCTCTCTGCCAACTATGACTTCAACATGGGCCTGAGCCTGGGTGCCGCCTACAACCAGGCTGGCAAGACCGACGAGCAGGCCGAGAACGTGAGCTTCGGCGGCGACAACGACGCCAAGCTGTTCGGGGTGGGCGCCAAGTATGCCGTCGGCAACCTCTACATGGCCGCCACCTACTCCCACGGTGAAGATCACCTCTTCGTGGACACCGGCTCCATGCGCGGTTACGCCGAGAAGATGGATGGCTACGAAGCGGTCGTGCAGTACAACATCACGCCGAAGTTCAAGCCCTCTCTGGCCTACCTGCGTACCGACGTGAAGGACAGCGCTCACGGCATCGATGACACCGCGACCGAATACGTCTCCGTGGGTGCCTGGTACAACTTCACCGACAACTTCAATGCCTACGTGGACTACAAGATCAACCTGCTGGACGAAGTGGGTTCCACCGGCAAGAACAGCCTGAACAAGTCCACCGACGACATCGTCGCCGTGGCCCTGCAGTACAACTTCTAAGTCGTCCCAGACGCACTGCACATCCCAGGACCGGCCCATGTGGCCGGTCTTTTCGTTGCTGGCGGACCGCGCTGGATGACAAGAGCGGCACGCCGGGGTTCAGCAATGGCCCCGTGTGGTCGATACCCTTGTTGTCGGGGCCGGTGCGTGGCTGTGCTTGCCATGAGGCAGTGATGGGGCGATGATCACGCCCCGTGGTCAAGATCCTATCTTTCCTCGACGCTTTTCATTATTTCTATATAGGCTTGCGTTGTCCCGACAGGGAAAGCGGGGCTGGTTGGCATGTCGCAGCTCCGGTGCGGGGCAATTTCGGGAAATGGACGTAAGGGCGTTATATGGCGAGCATATTGGATTCAGTGGATCAACGTACCCAGCTTGTAGGGGAGAATCGCCTGGAACTGCTGATGTTCCGTTTGGGTGCCCAGCAACTGTTTGCGATCAACGTCTTCAAGGTGCGGGAAGTGGTCAAGCTGCCCCATCTGAACAAGATGCCGGGGTCCCACCACAACATCAGCGGCGTCGCCAACATTCGCGGCGTCTCCATCCCCGTCATCAACCTGCGCGGTGCCATCGGGATGCGTCCCATGGTCATCGATCAGGAGTCCAACCTCATCATCACCGAGTACAACCGCACCATTCAGGGATTCCTGGTGGGGCAGGTGGCCCACATCGTCAACATGACCTGGAAGGACATACTGCCGCCGCCCCGTTCGGCGGGTCGTGCCAACTACCTCACCGCCATTACCCGCATCCCGGAAGGGGGGGGCGACCAGATTGTCGAGATCATCGACGTGGAGAAGGTGCTGGCGGAGATCATCACCTATGACGTGCGCATCTCGTCCGAGGTGCTGGACGAGGAGATCCTGCCCCAGATGCAGGGACGCCGGGTGCTCATCGTCGATGACTCCAGCACGGCCCGCAACCAGGTGCGCGAGACCCTCGCCCAGCTCGGGCTCGAGGTCATCGAGTGCCAGGACGGCTTGCAGGCCCTCAAGTTGCTCAAGGGGTGGTGCGATGCGGGCAAGAAGGTGACCGACGAGATCATGCTGATGATCACGGACGCCGAGATGCCGGAGATGGATGGTTATCGCCTGACTCACGAGGTGCGCAGCGATCCGCGCATGTCCGATCTCTTCATCACCCTCAATACCTCCCTGAGCGGCAACTTCAACGAGGCCATGGTCAAGAAGGTGGGGTGTGATCGCTTCATCTCCAAATTCCAGCCCGACTTGCTGGTGGACGTGGCACAGCAGCGGATGCGGCAGATCCTGGGCCGTTGAACCCGGCACGCCGAACCATGAAAAAGCCCCCGCCATGCGGGCAATGCTGTTCACTTAAGCGGAGCCGCATTGCGATTTACCGGAAAACGGGTCTTTGATATCTTCACCGCCCTGGGTCTCGATGGCCTGGGGCGTTTTTCTATGAACATGA
>NZ_JAPCIZ010000167.1:0-2737 GCF_027707725.1 Aeromonas sp. QDB25
GCCCACAGGATCACATCACCCTGGAAATGGCGCCACTTGAAATCCGTCATCGTTCCGTCCGTCCAATCTCCGCCAAGCATGCTCAAGCTTCACGATTTTTGCAACAGAGCCGCCGCACCTGCTCGACGCCGCGCTCCATCATCCTCACCAGCAGCGTATCGCGGTTGGTGAAGCGCTGGATTAACGCTGCGCGGGAGAGCCCCACCTCCTTTGCTACTCCGCTGAGCGTGAACTCTATGGGACCGCAACGCTTCAGCACTACGGTGGCGGCCTCGAGTACCTCGTCATCGGACTTGAGCTTGGGGCGGGGCATCAGTGTTCACCTTCTGTATGGGTTGGGGCGGAGGCTGTGGCTGCCGCCGCCATTGTAGCAAATTGAAGACGGAGCGAGAGTAGAGCCACGAGCCCCGCAAACACGGCCGATACAACGAGGCCAGGGAGCGGACCAGCAAGGTCGACAAACGCGCCGGCCGCAAGCATAACCATGGGCGAGGCTGACAGCATCACCGCCGAGACCGTGCCGAGTACCCGGCCGAGAAGTTCTGGCGGCGTGCGGTTGTAGATGGCAGCGTTGAGAATGGGAGAGACTGAGCCGGTCAGCAGTCCCACGAGCGCGCCCAACAACATCAGCACCGGCACGCCTGGCAACTGTGAAAGCAGAAGCGAGCCCACCGCAGAGCCACAAAATGCCACCGCCAGCCAGTTCTGCGCTGATATCCGGGCGCCGACCGACGCATGAATGGCAATGCCAAGGAGACCACCAGCCCCCATCATTGAGGAGAACAGCCCGAGCTCTGCTACTTGGCGTCCTGCATCTACAAACAGCGCAGGCATGATGACGCTGCCGTTGGCGCCAACGATGCCCACGAAGATCATCACTATACCAAAGAGAGGGCGCAGCAGGGGTTCGCTCCAGAGAAAAGCGACGCCGGCGCGCATGGAGAGAGTCGCCGTCGTGGTCATCGTCCGAGCGGCACGCGCGGGAAGCACCCACGCGCCGAGCAGACCTGCAAGGACGGAGCAGAACGCCGTCAGCCCGAGCGTTGGCGCAGCGCCAAGCAGGCCGATTGCGGCCCCCCCAAGGGCCGGGCCACCTAGAATCGCGACGTTCCCGATCACCGCTTTCAGTGACGAGACGCGCTCAACGGAGAGCCCGGCGACGTGGCCGAGTTTGGGCAGCTCACTGTCCTGCGCGGCCATACCGGGTGCGTCGAACGCGGCACCGAGCACCACGCAAGCGATCAGCCCAGTGTTCGAGAGGGCGCCAACGGCATCGAGCAGTGGGATGCTCGCCATGGCCACGCCGCCCACCACACCCGAGATCAATGCGACGGGCGCGCGCCCGAACCGATCGACGAGGCCACCACCAACCCACGCGCCGATGATGGTCGCGATGACGCTGCTAGCGGCCGTGGCGCCCGCCCAGGCCGCGCTCTTTGTATGAGACAGGACGAACCATGGAAGCGCGAGGGCCGCCACCGCGTTGCCGATCCGGAAGAGAAAGGTCGCCGCGAACAGCGTCGCGAGCGGGCTATATCGACGTTCGCTCATTCCGCTGCGGCGAGCTGCGCCTTCGCCGCAGCGAGGTACTCTTCGTTACCCGAGTCGAGGGCGAAGAGTGCGTAGGTGACCGCCCCGAACGCAAGGCGCTCCGCGATGTGGTGGGCGAGCCGCGGCCACACCCGGCCACCGGCCGCTTCATACGTGAGGAGGAGCTTCGCGAGCCCCTCTTCACCAAAGACCATAAGGTGCGCGGCCATGTCGATGGCAGGGTCATCAACGCGGGCCTCGCTCCAGTCGATCATCCCGCTGACGCGCTCCGTGTTGTCGATGAGCACATGGCCCACGTAGAGATCGCCATGCACCACCACGGAGAAATCTGGCCACGACGAATCGTCGTCGAGCCAGCGCTGCCACCGGTGGAGGCGCTTGTCGTTCACCACGAACTCGCGTCGGACGCGGTCAACGTCGTCGGCCACCTTCTGACGGGCCTGCGTCGGTGTACGGATGAGCATCCCCGCATCCACGGCGGCGGAAATGGGGACGGCATGCAGGGCGGCGAGCGCGGTCGCGAAGCTCTCCGCGAAGACCTCCGAGTCCTGCGGCACGACCCAGTCGGGCGTGGACGAACCAGGCTGGATGACCATCGCAGTCGAGTCTTCGAGCATGGGATAGGCAACGAGCTCGGCGTTGGCCACGCGCCAGTCCGGCACCGCGAACGGCAGGCGATTCTTGAGCATTGCCAGCACCCGCGCCTCTGGTTCGACCTTCGCGCTTACCTCGGCTCGGCGCGGGATGCGCAGCACCCACCGACGTCCATCGTCGACGGTGGCGATCACGATCCTATAGTCGAGCCCAAGCTCATTGACAGTCAGCGGGCCATGGAGCTTGAGCCCATGTCGGGCTGCAAGTGCGTACAGTTGGGAGGTATCGGCGGTCGTGACTACGGTCATGATTCACTCCTGAGGGCTTGACGGGTTTAGCCACCTAAATGTAACAGTCACGTCGGTTATATTCAATCCGGCACTGTTGCAAAGTTAGCGATGAGGCAGCCTTTTGTCTTATTCAAAGGCCTTACATTTCAAAAACTCTGCTTACCAGGCGCATTTCGCCCAGGGGATCACCATAATAAAATGCTGAGGCCTGGCCTTTGCGTAGTGCACGCATCACCTCAATACCTTTGATGGTGGCGTAAGCCGTCTTCATGGATTTAAATCCCAGCGTGGCGCCGATTATC
>NZ_JAPCIZ010000168.1:0-2688 GCF_027707725.1 Aeromonas sp. QDB25
GTACACTTTTCTCACCTGAAAATAAAAATACCAATCCAGGTGCGTACAGTGTCAGTCGCAGCTCTTGAGCGCAGGTCTGATAAAAAAGATCTATGTCAGGGCTGCATGTGGGCAATATCCCTTCAACTATAGATGAATTTGAGGCTTGCTGCTGCTTGAGCAATTGGCGTGCGATGGCGCATAGGGTTTCGTTGTTCATAACCATATTTTGCAGGCGTTGTTGATCAAATCCGTCGCTGGATGGCCGTTCCCCAACCCGTTGATACCACTCAATTCACTGGCTGGCGAACAGGCATACCAAGCCCTATCAGCTTGTTCATCACCTTCACGCCAGCCAGGATTTCGCCCACCTGGGCGTTGTAGTTCCGCAGGCTCAGCGTTGGCCCGATGAGTTGCTTGAACCGGTACATGGCGGTCTCGGCTATCGAGCGCTGGTGATAGCCGGAGTCTTTCTTCCATTGCTTCAGTTCACCGGCCTTGAGCGCCGTCACCGCCTCGTTGCGGGGATGGTCTTCCTCCCACGGTGCCGCATTTTTTCTCGGCGGTATGGTGGCTTTCGCCCCCTTCTTCTTCAGTAGCGCATGACAGGCCTTGGTGTCATACGCACCATCGGCGCTGACCTGTTTTATCTTGCGTCGTAAGGGGTTGAGCAACGTCGGTAACACCTCGTTATCCGCCACCGTCTCCAGGCTGACTTCGGCAGCGATGACCGCATGGGTTGTGGCATCCACCGCCAAGTGGAGCTTACGCCACACTCGTCGCTTCTCCTTGCCGTGTTTGCGAATTTTCCATTCGCCTTCGCCATAGACCTTGAGGCCGGTGGCATCAATGACCAAGTGAGCCACCGGGCCTTGGCTGGGGAGGCGGTACTTGATGTCGACGGTCTTGGCGCGCTTGCTGATACAGCTATAGTCCGGCGACTGCAAAGGCACCGCCATCAGTTGGAACAACGAGTTAATGAAGCCTTCTAGCGCCCGCAGCGGCAACTTGAACAAGCCTTTTAGCATCAGGGCCGTCTCAATGGCGGTGTCACTGTAGTGGAAACCTCTCCCTCGGCGGCCATGGTGGACCAGGCAATGCCACTGCTTAATGGCTTGTTCGTCCATCCAGATGGTCAACGAACCGCGTTGCACCAAGGCTTGGTTGTACTGCTGCCAGTTGCTGATCTTGTGCTTGGACTTGCCCATCTGATGCTCTCGGAGACTGCGCTACAGGATCAGATCACCGAGATGACAGATAGTTCCCCGATTTGAGCAACAAGGCCTATTTTGCATGCAAAAAAGGTTTTTGCACAACACTTTCATTGATTTGTGACTATTTTAGGCAAGGAATTGATTTTTTTGGGCATCGGAAATTCAGTGCTTAAAACCTAAGCTATGCTTTGAAGACAATACGGCCTGCATTAAATGAAATGATGTGGCTACCCCTTATAAAGCATAGGAATCAAAGATGAGCATTCAAAACCAACCCACAGCAGAACAATTTGCGGTCATTCAAGCCGTGGCCAATTTTTCTGCTAAGCCGATGCGCACCCCGATTTTAAAAACCCCTGCTGACCACGGCATGGCCTATGAAGATGTGTTCTTCCCTGCTTTGGATGGCGTGCCGCTTGAGGCTTGGTACATTCCAGCCGTTCAGCCATCTGATTTGTTGATTATTGCCAATCATCCTTTGCCGATGAATCGCTATGGCTTGGCTGGACATTTATCTCCTTGGGACGTGCTTGACCCGACAGAAATTAATTTTTTGTTTGAGCTAAAACACCTGCATGATGCTGGCTACAATATTTTGACTTATGACTTACGCAATTTAGGCCGTAGTGGCACAGGAGGCAATGGTGCTTGTGGTGTGGGTCGTTATGAGTGGCGTGATTGCGTTGGTGCACAAAACTATGTCAACGCACATCCAGAATTGTCAAAAATGAAAGTGGGTCTGTTAAGCCGTTGCACAGGTGGCAATGCTCAGTACGAGGCAATTTCACGTCATCCTGAATTGTTTAAAGATGTAGCGTGCATGGTCAGTCCACTGGTGGTTTCAATGGAAGCGTTCACCAAACATTATGCAAATTCTGTGGTGGCAGGTGCTGGTGATTTTCCTGAAATTTTGGACTTTGAACAAGTCAAAGCAGGCGGCTTGAAAAACTCAGAAATGACTCCTCACCTCTTTGCACCCGATGTCACTATGCCAACTTTGGTGGTGCAAGTGCGTGAAGATCGCTGGACTTCAGTGGAAGATGGCGAAAAAACTTTTGAGCTGTTGGGTGCAAAAGAAAAAGAGCTGTTCTGGATTGAAGGGACACCACGCCGTTGGGTTGGCTACAACTACTTTGGCAGCCATCCTGAAAAGTTAATTGGCTGGTTCGACAAATACATGAAGGTTTAAGTCTTGCTAAATATATAAGCTGTAGAAGTCGCGATATGATCTGACAGTTACCTGTTTTGTGGATGCAGAACTGTCAGATCAATTCAAATTAGTTACTTTTTCACTTTATGTTATCTGTTAGCAGGAGTGTTCATTGTCGAGGCTCAGACTAGCACTTAACATAACCCTCAACTTAAGAGCGGCATGATCCTGAGTTAGGGAAGGTGCGAATAAGCGGGGAAATTCTTCTCGGCTGACTCAGTCATTTCATTTCTTCATGTTTGAGCCGATTTTTTCTCCCGTAAATGCCTTGAATCAGCCTATTTA
>NZ_JAPCIZ010000169.1:0-2606 GCF_027707725.1 Aeromonas sp. QDB25
GCGATTACGTCTGGCGGCAGAGCCGCAGACTGGAAGACGGGAAGTTTCGGCCCTTACGGATGCCCGGAAAACCTTAGCGTACGATTTTTTCCGAATTCTGCGGGCTCCCCCGGTACATCAGATCCCTTCTTTCTGTGCCTACACCAGGAAACCGCGACTTCCACTCATGCGTTTGGAACGCGGCTCTGCACAGCGCCAAAACCGCATCGTCTGGAACAGGGCCTCCCAGTCCGTGGCTATCCAAGATCCTGTTCGTCTCAAAGAGCCAGTTGGCCTCATTTTGTGCGGTACGCAGCGCCGCCGGATGGGATTTATCCCCAAGCTCAGTCTGTCTGACCTCCACCCCAATACGGGCCAATTGCGCTGACAAACCAGGACATGACTGCGCGACGTGCTTATTGATCCGAAGGATGTCTGGTTGACCACGCAATCCACTGCCGGTTAACCACGCATCCTGCAACACCTGCATAAAGCTCAGCGGCTTCTCGCAAGTGGAAAACGCCAGCCAATGCACGCTGGTGCCCGGCACGCTCAATCCGTACAGGATGAGCGGACTCAGCCCGTACATCGAGGCTTCCTTCACACGGATGGGGTCTACCACGGACACAATGCCATGGCGGGGATGTTGAAAGAGATGCTTCGCTATGGAGACGTAGAAGAAATGCTCTCTGATGTGAGTAGGTGACTCTTGCTGCATAACGCACCGCTACGGTTGAGGTGAGGATCCGGACAACTGCCAGTGTAACCCGTGGCGGACGGCATTAGGACTCCTAAGCAACCGCAAAAAGGCAGAAGGAAAGGGGGAGAACAGATCGTCCAGGGAGACGACGTTAGGCATAGGTTCGTATTGTCCTCGCCGGACATCGAGAGGGTAAATCCGCCCACGAAACCCTGGTATCGCGGGCCCCCAGTGACGATACGCCACTCCCCACAACATGCCTGTACCATGGTAATGTGCTTCAACGAACTCATGAGGCAAGCAGCACAAGGACATTACTGCATGGATGGACATGGCCCGGTGAACGATCCGCCGGTATTGACGGCATTAAAAGACCACATCGCCCTGCAGTACGGTCGCTGCCTTCTCAACATGAATAAGTTCGAGATGATACTCAAGGTGGTCTTGCCCACTCTGCGGATCAGCGGAATCCCAGCTGAGCTGGCCGGGCAGATTGAGCGTGAGCGACAGGTACTAGGTAACCAAACACTAGGATATTTGATAACGCAGTTCTGCGAGAGAACGACGGCAGAGGACAAGCCAGAGGTTGATGAGGAGTCCTTCACCGGGCCACATATCAGCATCAGCTATGGTTTCGATGAGGAGTTTGGAGGATGGTTGAACGAAAGGCTCACGCAACTACTGAAGTTACGCAATGAGCTGGTTCACGGCTTCCATGGCCGTTTTGACACCCATTCGGAGGCCAGCTGCCAAGAGGCAATCATCTATCTGGCGGAAGCACTCCACTTCATCAGGGAGAGCTTAAGAACGCTGCACTCCTTGTTGCAATCCTTCAAAAGCAGCCAACAAGCCATGGCGGAAATCGTGAGATCCACACCCTTTGAGCATCAAATTCTCTACGGCAACACCCCAGGCCAACCCGTCGATAACTGGGAAGCCACCACCATCGTGCAACAGCTGCAGCTGGCCGAGGAAGCCCTCGCCATCGACGGCTGGACCCCGCTCAACGACGCGATCCACCACATTCAAACCCACGGGTGGCCGGATTTATCACCCAACCAATACGACTGCAGCAGCTGGCGGGAGGTCATTCACCACACCCAACTCTTCGAGGTAGAAAAGCGCCCTTCGCAGGGTGGGGTGATGACGTGGTATCGAACAAGACAGGGATAAAAGCGCTCACCGGGTAAGCGATGGGGGCCCACTTAGCGCCTCGGGTGCTGGTTGCACCTAGTCTTTCGGTTTGTATTCATCTCTATAGCGCGATAACAGGGTCTTGGCGGCTTCCATATCATCTGGCCGTAACTCAGCCTGGGCCTCGTCGCGCGTTCTACTTGCATCGGCTCCATTCTCTACAGCCAAGGCAGACCACGCATATGCCTCTATGATGTCCTTCTCAAGCACATCTTCGCCACGTAAGTAATACAGACCAAGAAGCTCTTGCGCCGCTGGTTCACCATTCAAGGCAACCTTTCGAAGCCACATGACACCTTTTTTAAAGTCCTTTTCTATGCCATTGGATCCATTCCTGTAGTCCATCGACAGGGAAAATTGTGCGTCTAGATCACCCTCTTCCGCAGACTTTAAGACCAATTCCTGACCTTTCTTGGGATCTGCCTGCACGCCTAAACCGTGGATATACATATGCCCGAGAAAAGATTGGCCCTTTACGCTGCCCTGTTCGGTTGCTTTATTTGCCCATTCGAAGGCCAGCTTCGCATCTCTCTTAACCCCATTGCCTGACAGGTACATTTCGACCAGACGAACTTGCGCCGTCACGTTCCCCTCCGTGGCAGCAACGTGCAGAGAAGGGAGATCCATCTTAAATGCGAAAGGGGACTCCCTCCGACGTAGGTGGGAGGGGAATTTCGCCGGGGCGTCAGCCCCGCTGGTTTTGAATGTATTGCTTGATCACCTCTAACGGCGC
>NZ_JAPCIZ010000170.1:0-2559 GCF_027707725.1 Aeromonas sp. QDB25
GTGGTCGAGTATTCGAGTTCATATTGTCTATTTATCAATGACTTAACGAACGCCATTTTACCCGTTTCCCATAGGGTTCACAAGGGCTATAAGCTAAAGTTGAGAGCATTGCGTGCCTGCTTACCTGATGCGAAACCGGGCCGCTGATTGGCGCAAGGCTTCGGAAAGCATCTGAATCTGATCAGCGGAGGACACTACATCACGGATCGCTGCATAATTCCGCTCCGACATCTGCGCGATGTTTTCGACACTCTTGGCGATCTCATTATTCGCATAGCTTTGCTCGCGAAGCGAGGTGGAAATGCCATCGATTGCTGCCAGAACATTGTCGGTGCTGCCATGAATAGTCGCCATGGAATTCCCCGTATTTCTAACGAGTTCCATGCCCTCATTGACCATAACAGTTCCTTGCACCATGCTTTCCACCGCCTGCATCGTGCCGTTGCGTATCGCTTCGATCATGGTGGCGATGTCCTGGGTGGAGAGTTTCGTGCGTTCGGCCAGCTTTCGCACCTCGTCGGCGACCACGGCAAAGCCTCGCCCCTGCTCCCCAGCCCGTGCAGCTTCGATGGCCGCGTTGAGCGCCAGCAGATTGGTCTGGTCGGCAATCTTCTTGATGACATTGACGATATCCGCAATCTTGTGGGATTGCTCGTCAAGGGCTTGCATGAAATTCGATGACTGATTGACGTTTTCGACGATCTTGTTCATTTCAGCGACCGTTTTCTGGGCAAACAGCTCCCCTTCTTCGGCCATCTGCTTTGAATCAATTGCACTCTTGATTACGTCCACCGTATTGTCCGATATGTGGCCGATGCTGACCGTCATCTCTTCGACCGTCGCCGCGACAGCCGCTGCGGCATCTGTCTGCTGGTTAGTTGCCTCATGCACTTGATGCGATGAGGCCGACAATTGCTTGGCGAAACCAGCCAGTTGAACCGTCGCTACGACGATTTGTTCGACCATTTCACGCAACCCGTCCTGCATCGACTTCATAGAAGCCAGAAGGCTTGTCGTATCGTTGGACTGGAGGTTGATCGTTGCCGACAGATCGCCTTTGGCTATTCTCCGGGCAACCCCGGAGGCGTACTCGGGCTCTCCACCCAACGATTCTAGCAGGTTGCGGACAATGGCAAAGCAAATCCACAGGGTCAGGCCGACAGCTACCAGAAGCAGGCTGGCGTACGAAACGAATGCATCACGATCTGCATCCATATTCGCGTGGATTTCCTGCTGGATATCCTTTGTGTAGCTTTCCTCGACCGTCCTCAGCAGGTCAATTTTTGCAGTGATTTTGGCAAACCAGTCCTCCGGGGAATAGACCAGCTCGGCATTTGCACCCTTGTCCTTGACCATCTGTTCGATGGTGCCCACTTCCTTGAAAATCGGCTCGGCTAGCTTGGCACTCAGTAGTTTTTCCTGATCCGGCGTGGCGTACCCGATGGCCAGGCGCAAATAGGTGGCCTGATCGTTGATCAGACTCTGAAAAGTGCTGAATTGTTCAGAAGTCAGGCGCCCGGCGCTGAAGCCGCCGGTTACCAATGCCCGCTCCTGACCGTTGCGTTCCTTCAAGAACAATACTGCCTGTTTGGCATTCGACAGGCGTGACAGTTTCGATGACGGCATCTGGTTTCCGGTACGCAGCGCGATTTCCAGTAACTGCGAAATCGTCTCGCTGTAGAAGCGGAAGGACTCACCGGGTTCAAGCGAGAGACGTGTTATCTGTTCGCGCTTTTTTACGAGGTCGGCCAAAGGTTCGTTCGCAGCTTCCAGAAGTTTGATATAGCGCGGCCCGACCATGGACGCGTCGATACGCCGGATGCTTTCATTCAGGCGCAAGATGGCTGAATCGGATTGTTTGCGTTGCGCAGTGAGGTTCTCCGCAAATTTGTTACCATTGCTGTTGAGGAAGCCGGAGCTAATGCCCCGTTCATTCTGGAGTTCATGCGCCGTTTCACCCAACTCGACGACCAGGCTGACCAGAGATTCTGCCTGAACACGAGACTGATAATCTGAGTACTTGTTCCAGGCTCCGCTTAGGCCAAGGACCAACATGACCGTAATCGGCACGGTGGCGATCAGCAACAAACGGCTTTTCAGACTCGTCTTTTCAAACATTCACGCCCCCTGATTGTTCATAAATATTGAGCCAAATTCTAACTGATATTCGAGTCTGTCTGCCCGAATTGTGCCGCCGGACGGCGAGCCTGCCACCAAGGCCTCACGTTGCGCCAGCCAGGACGCCGACAACTTGCCGCGAAGCAACTGGCTGATGCCCACCTCGAGGTGTCCCATGGCCATTGCTGTAAAACAGCGTACAAACCTTTCCAGATTTCCGGGGTGATCAGCGTCCAATAGTTGCCACCCTGGGTTGTGTAACCTACCGGCGTTTTTGCCGGGGAATCTGGGGTGTTATCCATGGAAATCATGGCCGAAATCCGGCGTTGTTGTCATTTTCAGAAGACGACTGCACCAGACAACGCGGTTTGAAGGCTGTTGTGCAGTCGTCTATTGAACGAACAGTATCAGGAGTCCGCTGCACGAATGATGACCTCAAGC
>NZ_JAPCIZ010000171.1:0-2525 GCF_027707725.1 Aeromonas sp. QDB25
GTTATCGATGCTGAAGATTGCCAAAAACAGCGCGCTTTGGTTAATGCCGATATTGGCGAGCATCATCCATGGTGCGTGGCAGGAAATAACAGAGAAGTTGGAGTGGGCAATGGTGTATTTATCCAAAAACGGCAAAAAGAGTAGGCAGAGAAAATCCAAGCAAAACAACACGTTAGACGGTATTATTAATTCGCTTGCCGCTTAAGGTTCTGTACATGAAGGCGAAATGTCCAGGGCCAGGCAAATTCACGATACTGATAGTGCTGACGTATCAGCGCTGCATGCTCACGGCGGGTATTTTCCCTCTGACCGTATTCTGCAAGAACGGTGATATCACGAATCCCGAGCTGTCTGGCGGTAAAATGCCGGACGCCGGAAGGAATATGATTCATATCGGTGAGGAAGGTGCCCAGAAAACGGACACATCCAATTTGCAGGGCAATGCCCAGACGGTTGTGATCACCTCTGCTTTTTCCGATAAATTCCTTGTCTGCTTCATCAAGATGAAAATATCGTGCCAGCTGAAGCTCATCCGGTTCACCGGTGAATCTGCCATAGCTTTCAGTCTGCTCAGTGGTCAGAAAGTCAACGGGCATATCGGCCTCCCTGCCTGACGGGCATTTAGTAACATTTTTGCAACCGTCCGAAATGTTATAAATTATCAGACATAGTAAAACGGCTTCGTTTGAGTGTCCATTAAATCGTCATTTTGGCATAATAGACACATCGTGTCTGATATTCGATTTAAGGTACATTTTATGCGAATTTTTGGTTATGCGCGGGTCTCAACCAGCCAGCAGTCCCTCGATATTCAGATCAGAGCGCTCAAAGATGCAGGGGTAAAAGCTAACCGCATCTTTACCGACAAGGCATCCGGCAGTTCAACAGATCGGGAAGGGCTGGATTTGCTGAGGATGAAGGTGGAGGAAGGTGATGTCATTCTGGTGAAGAAGCTCGACCGTCTTGGCCGCGACACCGCCGACATGATCCAACTGATAAAAGAGTTTGATGCTCAGGGTGTCGCGGTTCGGTTTATTGACGACGGGATCAGTACCGACGGTGATATGGGGCAAATGGTGGTCACCATCCTGTCGGCTGTGGCACAAGCTGAACGCCGGAGGATCCTAGAGCGCACGAATGAGGGCCGACAGGAAGCAAAGCTGAAAGGAATCAAATTTGGCCGCAGGCGTACCGTGGACAGGAACGTCGTGCTGACGCTTCATCAGAAGGGCACTGGTGCAACGGAAATTGCTCATCAGCTCAGTATTGCCCGCTCCACGGTTTATAAAATTCTTGAAGACGAAAGGGCCTCGTGATACGCCTATTTTTATAGGTGTCTGGACTCGTGGGATCATGTACCCATGCGTAGCTGGCCGCTCTTCAAGGCCAGACACGTTTTGCGTACACTGTTCCAATCCGACTCTTCACTGGCAACTCGATGACCCAGGCACTGCACAGCCAAGCCCGTACTACCCACCTGATCCGTGAGGAAATCAGGAACTCGACGCTCCCGCAGGCCGAACTGGCCAGGATGTACAACGTCACCCGCCAAACCATCCGAAAGTGGCAAAACCGCGAGTCTCCTGAAGACAAGTCGCATGCGCCGAACAAGATGTACACGACGCTCACGCCCGAGCAGGAGCTCATCGTGGTGGAGCTGCGCAAGACGTTGCTGCTGCCCACGGACGACCTGCTGGCGGTCACGCGCGAGTTCATCAATCCAGCCGTCTCGCGTGCCGGCCTGGGACGTTGCCTGCGCCGCCACGGTGTCTCGGATCTACGTAACCTGGTCGAGCAGGAAGGCACTGCGCCCGCCACGAAAAAGACCTTCAAGGACTACGAGCCGGGCTTTGTGCACATCGACATCAAGTACCTGCCGCAGATGCCCGACGAGACGGCAAGGCGCTATCTCTTCGTTGCCATCGACCGTGCTACGCGCTGGGTCTTCATCGAGCTCTATGCCGACCAGACCGATGGCAGCAGTGGCGACTTCCTCAACAAAGTCCAGCAAGCCTGTCCCGTCAAGATCGTCAAGCTTCTGACCGACAACGGCAGCCAGTTCACCGACCGCTTCACGGCTGGCGGCAAGAAGAAGGAACCCAGCGGCACACACGTGTTCGACCGCCTGTGCAAGCAGCTCGGCATCGAGCACCGGCTCATCCCGCCTCGTCATCCGCAGACCAACGGCATGGTGGAGCGCTTCAACGGTCGTATCAGCGACATCGTCAACCAGACCCGTTTTGGTTCAGCTGCCGAACTGGAATCGACGCTGCGCAATTACGTCAAGATCTACAACCACAGCATTCCGCAACGCGCGCTCCAACACAAAACACCCGTTCAGGCGCTCAAGGAATGGCATGAAAAACGCCCTGAATTGTTCAGGAAACGCGTGTATAACCAGCCGGGTCTTGACATATAGGTTAATGTCATGATAATAATGGTTTCTTAGACGTCAGGTGGCACTTTTCGGGGAAATGTGCGCGGAACCCCTATTTGTTTATTTTTCTAAATACATTCAAATATGT
>NZ_JAPCIZ010000172.1:0-2496 GCF_027707725.1 Aeromonas sp. QDB25
CGCACGCCTCAAGGTAGGAAAAACCGCTCTCTACGCTGCCTTGCAGGCGGCCAGTTCTGGCAGTGCAGCCGACTCCTGATATTTCGTGCAGTCGCCTTCTGAAAACGACAGGCTGTTCGAGCTTTTTACGCCAGTAAGCAAACTGGTGATAGACCAGTGCCTGGCTTTTGCAAAAGGCGTGGCCGGAGAGGCCGGAGTCAAGCCAGGCAGTGATCTGCTGCTGCCAAAAATCAGCACGTTCTTGAGTGGTCATAGTGAAAATCCAGCGAAGAGGTAATGGATTTCAAGTGTGACGAGCTGATTTTGGGAAAAAAAGATGCCGATTCAAGGGCGCTTACCCAATCTCTATCAGCTTTAACGCGGGGTAAGGTGTTGGACTGCTCAATACGTCGCGCAGTTCGGGTGGAAATGGCAGACTTCGCAGCAGCGATTTCTTGAGTCATGCCTTGTTGGCGATGCTGCATATACAGCTCCTCTTGTCGGTGAGTGATATGTTGTCCAGGCACCTTGAACTCCGAACAGAAAACAAGGTACCTATTGTGACACCCAACCGGCCAAGATAATTGTCGTCAACCGGTCATCCTAATTGTCGCCGAACAGAGGGTGAGGGCGCATGTTGTCAGCTTACTTTCCACAGCAAACGGTTTTACTCCATGAACTGTAAGGTTATTAACATCATCGGACCCTTTTGTTTGCTTCCGTCATCAGAAGATTAAAAAGAGCCCGAGCAGCAGGTCCTGTCTCCTCGCCCTTAGGTAGGGTTAGATGAAGGGGAACCTGGTAGTCAAATCCCTCCTGAATATCAAGGTTAACAATCTCAGGATTATTGATTTTATTAATAAGGTGTTCAGGAATTCGGCAAAATCCCAAACCTGAAATTACTGCGTCAATTGCATAATCAAAATTGTCCACCGTTAATCTGCGTTGTGTTTTCAGCCAGCCAACATTTTCCCCCTGAAAGTTTTCGTCGCGACCTAAGTCTCTCAGAACAATTTGAGTTGTATTTACCAATTCATTTACATTGATATTCTTTTGCCTGGAAAGTGGGTGCCTGGAAGAAATTACCGGCAACATCTTTACATGGCCAAAGAAAGATGATGGGTGATTTTCAACAGGTAGGTTAATAATGGCAATATCAGATATTTTTTCTTTAACGTATTTTCGGGTAGAGCTAAGCGAGGTTTCGCGCAAAGTAACAGATGTTAATTCATTATTAGAACAGAATGTTGTCAAGGGACCATAAATCCAGTTGCGATCACAAAGATGATCCACTGAGACTGTGAGATTGGACTCGTATCTTTCGGAAAGGAGATGACTCTGTTTTTCTAATTGCCGGGCTATTTCAAGCATGGTGCCCGCTTTTCGTAAAAGAAAAGTCGCATTGGCTGTTAAACGCGTCTTGTTGCCTACCACCTCAACCAGCTTCGTACCAAGCTGATCTTCAAGTTTTTTCACTGAATACAAAAGAGTGGTGTGGCTCTTATTTAACCTTTCAGCAGCGCCCTGCACACTTCCTTCTTCGCTGATAGCAACTAAGTTCACCCACTGGTCGAGTGTGGATTTCAGTCTTTCTGTCATATTTTTGAACACATAATGGCTAATTTATGAAGTTGATTGTGCAATAAATTCATAATAACATACAGGCATTCTGAGAAAACGTTAGCACTGGAGGTATGATGTCGAACAAACTTTTACAGCTACACTTTGATTTTCATGGCCCGTTTGGTCCCGAAATGTCTCGTCAACTGGTAGGCCTGGCAGAATCAATCAATTCTGAACCTGGTTTTATCTGGAAAATCTGGACTGAAAGTAAGGATAATCAAGAGGCTGGCGGCATTTACCTGTTTCAGGATGAGGATACTGCATTGGCTTATGTCAAAAAGCACTCAGAACGCCTGAAGCCACTCGGGGTGTCCGAAGTCATCTACAAAATTTTCGATGTGAATGAGCCACTCACTAAGATAAACCGGGGTCAGGCGCAGTAATCGGAATGTCATTCAGGGAGGTTTATCCATGCCTCCCTGAATGAATGCCTGGCGGCTAATTACACGTGTATAACCTATCATTTATTTTCATTTCTTCGTTCTTGCTGACGAAAACAGGTTCAAAAGAGTGTCTCACCTGAGGGATCCCCACAAATTGCTCCCCCATATTATCCACACTCTATCAGATCGTCCGGTGTCCAGCACCACTGAGCCTGACTCTTATACACCTTAGAGATCCCCTCATTTTTAGAGACTCAAATAATTCCAAGTGTGCGGCTATATAAACGGTGTTGCTTCAGGTAGTAGATAAATTTATCCAGCAATAGGACTGCATTGGCCTCTTTCATTTTTGGCAGCAACTGGTAATAGATGACCCCTTGCCGAAAGAACGAATAGGTTCGCGCGAATTCAACTCCGAAGTGCAACACCCGCCAAATCAAGCAACCTGTCGTAGTTCATCAAACACGATCTGCGGTTGCCTGAAATCCAAACATTTGCGCGGTCTAAGGTT
>NZ_JAPCIZ010000173.1:0-2466 GCF_027707725.1 Aeromonas sp. QDB25
GTGTGACGGTCAGAGCGCACGATCTCTTCTTCCTCGGTGGTGGCCTTTTCGACCAGCTCAGCTTCCTTCACCTTGCGCTGGTACTGATAGGCTTCGTTGAGCATGTCGCCGGTCATCGGGACGCGAACCTTCACGAGGGCAGGCGGCACGTCGATCGGCACAGCGGTGAGGTTGATGGCGGAATTGGGTACCCCTTGCTCCATCAGGATGAGGCCAACGGGTTCACGGCTGTTGAGGGTGACGTAGAGTACCCCGCCGTCGACTTCTAACACCGCCGACTCGTCGCTGGTCTTCACGGACCCGTTCTGGTAGTTGGTCTCAATGCGGTTCATCAGGCCAATCGCAACCGGGACCATCACGTTGCCTGACGGACGCACAGTGAGATTCTGGTTGGGGGCGTACTTCGATTTCACCTTATCAGCCCACTCTTCGGTCATGCCGTCGATGGGCTCTTGGGAAGGGTTGTTACCGGAGAGCCGCTGTTTCTCCATCATGTTGAGGAGCAGGCGCTGTTCCTCGGGCAAATTCACCGGCAAGGGTGCGGGTGCGTCGGACGCCATGCTATTGGCGACGATGCCACCCACGGTGACCACTGGGTTTTCCGGGGCTGCTGTCGTCAACTTGGTGGGGTTAACGACTTCAACCGGTAGGGGACTATCTTCTGCAAATGCCGCATTACCGACGATCGCGGCAATGACCAAAGCGAGGGGTGCAAACCGCATCAGTGCTGCTCCTTGGCGTTTTCAGGATGGTTTTTCGCATCCTTTTTGTTGTTCTTCTTGAGAGGTTCCAGAATCTCACCTTCTTCGGTCACATCAGCGGCGCGGTCGAAGTGCGGGGTATCTGCGTACTGGTCCAGGTGAGTCACTACCGGCATCCCCATTTCGTTCAATCTGATAATGAACTCGTAGGTCCAGCGCGAGCGTTCAGAGCTTTCAGAGGAAGGGTTGGCGGCATTGCGCTGACCATTGGCCATGCGAATAGTCTTGTAGCCCCAGACCCAGACCATGCGGGTGGTCGGGTCGTAATGGATGTCCTGCACTTCAAACTGCTGAGAGAAGTTCGAGAGGCGCAGCTGCTCCACCAGTCGGCGCATTGCCCGTTCACTGGAATCTTGCAGACTGGGGGAGAGTAGGGAGGTGACCTGCTTGGTTACGAACTCGACGTTGCGCGGGTTGATGTTGCCGATCATGTGGGAAATGAAGAGCGCCCAACTCTCCATCCATTCCTTATTGGGTAAACCATCTTCGATACGGATCTCACCAGTCAGAACCGGTGGTTTGATGATGACCGTCGGCTTGTGGTTCATCTGCGTCCAGAGCGACATGGCCAGCATGACCACCAGGCCCACGTTCGACACCATCAGGAAGTTCGAACGCACCATCGCGGAAGACCATGAGGTATGGGCACCGTTGCGACGATCTCCACCAAACAGATTGAACTCTCGGGGAGCCAAGCGTGAAGGGGGCGTTACAGGGTCTGCTGGTGAAACGGGGGCTTGCTGTAGGGCCTCTACAGGCGCAGCCGTGGGCTCTGTGTCGCGATCACGCGAGCGGGGCAGCCCGGAAGAGCGATTGAATAATGCTCTGACAAAATTACCCAAAACATCGGACATGGCAACAGTCTCAAGAGAAGGTCTGCCTCAATTAGATAGCGTTGCTTTGAGCTAGTCAATATAAACGATCAAGAATGGCAACCAGCACCGAAATGGTGTGTATATTAAGTATTATCTAGATCAACTATAAATTGCTCGATGAAGTCGATATTGATGGGCCGCCGTGGCAGCAGGCTGGTTCCGGCCCCGGCCTGAGAGCTCCCCTTCAAGAGGTCTCCGCAACCGCGCAATCGCAGATCGGCCAGCGCCACCTCATATCCCTGCGTGTGGGTAGTCAGGATCTCCATTCGCTTGAGGGTGGTGGGGGAAGGTGGATTGGGCAGGTACAGGTCAAAGAGGCCATGACCGCCGGTGCGAACGAGACGACCACGCAGCTGGTGCAGCTGCACCGCCCCAAGACGGTCGGCATTGACGATCAGCACATGCCGAAGGAAGGGCAGATTGACGCCCGTCTCGACCACAGTAGTAGCGATCAGGATATGGGCCTCTTGGTCTTTCATCGCCTGCAGGGCCCCTTCGTTCTCCTCGGCGGTGCGGCCACCCGTGGCAAACACGATGCGGGGGCGAAAGCCTAGCGAGCGCTCCATTCGGTCGCCAATGCGCTCGAAGTCACGCACCACCTGCTCCACACTGGCCTGTTCGCGGGCCTCCATCTCCTGCCGATCCTTCACGGACATCTTCGTGTCGGCTTTGGTCTCTTCCTTGCGGGCGCACACCACCAAGACCTGGCCACCCCCGGCGAGAGTTTGCATCAGCCTGTTCATCAGGGTGGGCCGGTCGGCATGGGTAAACACCAGCGTATCTATGCGCCGCTTCACCGGGGACTGGGTGAGCCGGAAGATCTGGATTTT
>NZ_JAPCIZ010000174.1:0-2390 GCF_027707725.1 Aeromonas sp. QDB25
TCATGGTGTTCCGCTTTGTTTCTTTGGCGAGAAGAAGCGTACCAGAACCGGCAGTTGGCCTCTTCTCTCCTATGCACCATGGGTGTTGCAGTTATTATCTGAATTCGCGGGTCAATATGGTTACATGCAGCATCAAAAAGCCCTTGGTTTAATTCATTTTGCAGTCAAAAAAAACTTGAACCTATAGAGGAGTTAGGGCTTACAACAGTAGTGTGTCATTGGTATAACCACAGAATAAACGAACTAGAAAACGAAGTGAAAGTCTTAAGGGCAGGTGCGAAGAAAAAATCACCACTCAAAAAATTTCTTTGTAAGTGTTTAAAATTTAATACTTAAAAAGTATCAGTTTCTTTGTGGATGTACTTAATTATACCTTTCTGAAGATTTGAGCTGATATGAATCAATGACTGTTCGCAAACTCGACGATGGCAAGCCCAAGCTCTGGCTTGCCGAGGTCTACCCCCAAGGCCGTGACGGCCCCCGCAAGCGCAAGCGCTTCGCCACCAAAGGCGAAGCTATGGCATGGGAAAAACACATGCTGGCCCAGCCCTGGCAACAACCAGAGGCTGGCCATGCGGATGAGCGGCGGCTGAGTGACTTGGTGGCGCTCTGGTATGGTCGCCACGGCCAAACCCTGACAGATGGCGACCGGCGCCGCGACAAGCTGATCTGGCTGGCGGAGGCGTTGGGTAACCCGCTGGCGACCGAGTTCACAGCCCAGCAGTTTGCGGCCTACCGCGAGCGGAGATTGGCGGGCGAGCTTTATGTGCCCGGTCAGCGCAAACAGGTCTCCCCGACCACCATCAACCGCGAACTGCTCTACCTGCAGGCGGTGTTCAATGAGCTTGGCCGCCTGGGGGAGTGGACCCACGGCAACCCGCTCGAGGTGCTGCGCCAGTACAAGGTTCAAGAATCCGAGCTGGCGTTCCTCAATCAGGAGGAAATTGAACAGTTGCTGGCTGCGTGCGCGGGCCTGAACGACTTGTGGCTGATCGTGATGCTGTGTCTCTCGACCGGTGCCCGTTGGTCCGAGATTGAAAAACTGACCCGTTCACAGGTTGGCATCGGTCGGCTGACCTTCACCCGCACCAAGGGCAAGAAGAACCGCACCGTGCCGGTGGCCGGCTGGTTGCTGGCGCTGCTGCCCAAGCGCACCGGCCGCCTGTTCAGTGACTGCTACGCCGAGTTCGAGAAGGCGTTGCGTCGTGCGAAGATCACCCTGCCGACCGGCCAACGCACTCATGTGCTGCGCCACACCTTCGCCAGTCACTTCATGATGGGTGGCGGCAACATCCTGGTGCTGCAACGCATCCTCGGTCACACCGACATCAAGATGACCATGCGCTATGCCCACTTCGCCCCTGACCACCTCGAAGACGCGGTCAAACTCAACCCGATCACTGCGATGAAAAATGGCGGCAAAGTGGCGGCAGCGCTCACCAGCGACACCCAATAACCCCCATCCATCCCCAAGCAAACCCGCTAAAACACGGCAACTCATTGATTCACTGCGGCTTGCGATGGTTTCAAAATCCGCCGTAGCAATACGTGTCGGTTCGAGTCCGACCCCGGGCACCATTATTAAACCCTGTTTGGTCAACAGGTTAACGTGGCAGATGCGGCGTTATGTCTCCTGAGTACTGCGGTTGAAAACCAAAACTTCGTGCAATTTCGTGCAAAGGGTTTCAACCATGGCAAATATTCAAAAAATCACCGGTAAGCGTGGCAGTAGCTATCGCGTACAGTTCATGAAAAATGGCCGTCGAATCGGTCAAACTTTCAACACCAAAAAAGCCGCCGAAGCCTTTATGGCACAGCTCATTGTTTACGATGACATGGCCGATGCTTTGACGCACTCCAGCCTTTCCACAATTCTCATTGATTCCGCAATAACGGCATTTCTCGATCAGTACAAAGGCCGTGATCGTTCGATCATCCAACGTCTTGGTTGGTGGGCCGAGCACCTCCAAGGGAAGCCTGTCGGTAAGGTCACGCGCCAACATATCAAGTCTGCCCTAGATGTGCTGACAAAGGGCAAGAAGTCCCCGGCTACCCTTAATCGCTACAAGGCGGCTATCTCCAGCTTGTTCGAGTGGTTCAACGAGCAGTACAACACCAAACACAATCCTGCCCGCGAAGTTCGCCAGAAGGCTGAAAACAATGGCCGTACCCGCTTTTTATCTGATGATGAGCTCTCCCGCCTGCTGAAAGCTGCCAGTGTTAGCAGATGGGAGCGGCTGCATCTGCTCATCCACATGGCGATAGCAACCGGTGCTCGTAGGGTAATCCCCCCGAAAAACTGAGGTGCTCATAAGTAGAATTTTCTCGTATCTTGAACGCAGGAGGTTCTACATGAAAACATCACGCTTTAGCGATGCACAGATCATCGC
>NZ_JAPCIZ010000175.1:0-2363 GCF_027707725.1 Aeromonas sp. QDB25
CCAGTTGGTGATGTTGTGTGTTGACTTGCCCATCTCATGTGCCCGGTAATTGATCCGGGAGATCAGATCACCACTTGGCTAGATAGTTCCCTGATTTGTGCAACAAGGCCGTGGCAAGTCGAAGTGATTCACAAATCATTGAAATCCAATGCTGCCTTTGCCAAATCGCCAGCCCATGTGGTTCGCACGCAAGCCAACCACCTGCTTGCTTTGTAGTGGCGGTGACCAAGCTGGAGGCCCTGAAAATCAGCACCAAGCTCAACCACTTTGCTCTGCGCGCCAATCTCTATCTCAAAGCCACCCGAATAGCGTTTGACGAATTGCGGGTGCTCAGGGCGAATGCGTAACTTCAGTTATTATCTGAATGCGCGTAAAACCCCGTCCTTCTAGGGCGGGGATATAAGCGCGGTAACATTAGTTGACACTTTACATTAAAAGTGAAATGCTGTAAGGCATGACAAAACGCGCCTACAAATACCGTTTCTATCCCACGCCTGAACAAGCTCAATTGCTTGCCAAGACGTTTGGCTGCGCCCGTTTTGTTTACAATCATATCCTGCGCTGGCGTACCGATGCCTTCTATCAGCAGCAGGAAAAAATCGGCTATAGCCAAGCCAGCGCAAAGCTGACCGCACTCAAGAAACAGCCCGAATTTGCATGGCTCAATGACGTGTCCAGCGTCCCGCTCCAGCAAGCCTTGCGTCACCAACAAGCCGCCTTCAAAAACTTCTTTGAAGGTCGCGCCAAGTATCCGACCTTCAAGAGCAAACACCATAAACAGTCTGCCACCCTGACCGATGCCGCCTTTAAGTATCGGGACGGCCAACTGTTCATGGCAAAGAGCAAGGAGCCGCTGGCTATCCGCTGGAGCCGCCCGCTGCCGGGCGAGCCCAGCACTGTTACCATTTCCAAAGACACAGCAGGCCGATACTTCGTCTCCTGCCTGTGCGAGTTCGACCCCGAGACCCTGCCCATCACACCGAAAATGGTCGGCATCGATCTCGGCATAAAAGACCTGTTTGTCACCAGCCAAGGTGAAAAGGTCGGCAATCCCCGTCACACGGCCAAGTACGCCGCCCGGCTGGCACTGGCGCAGCGCAGACTGAGCAAGAAAAAGCTCGGCTCTGCCAATCGCGCCAAGGCCAAAGTCAAGGTGGCCCGTATTCACGCCAAAATCTCCGATTGCCGACAGGACAACTTGCACAAGTTGTCCCGCACACTGATTAACGAGAACCAAGTTGTGTGCGTTGAATCCCTCAAGGTGAAGAACATGATCCGCAATCCGAAGCTGGCCAAGCATATTGCCGACGCCGCTTGGGGCGAGTTTGTGCGCCAGTTGGCGTACAAGGCAGATTGGGCCGGTCGGTCAGTAGTGGCCATAGACCAGTTTTTCCCGTCTTCCAAGCGCTGCTCTTGTTGCGGCTTTACCATGCCTCAAATGCCTCTTTCCGTGCGTGAGTGGAAGTGCCCCGAGTGTGGCGCACACCATGACCGCGATGTGAATGCGGCCATTAATATCAAAGCGGCGGGGCTCGCCGTGTTAGCCCATGGAGCGACTGTAAATCCCAAGGCGGCGTAAGCTGCCTTGGGTGGGTTGCTATGAAGTGGGAATCCCCTTCCTTTAGGGAGGGGAGCAGTCAACTGAATACGCGGTTAGACATTCTTGTCGATCATGATGTGACCACCATCTCGGCCACGCCGCCGATGATGCGGTTGGTGCGAAATGACAACAGAGGCGTCTTGTTGATGATGGAGTCGTATATCGCTGGCTTGATGCCCCGCTTCTTGTGGCGCTGTTCCCGCCACGTGTTTGCGGGTCATTTGACACCCAACCTGCAGCCATGAACGGATCGTGTTTGGCTCTTGCTCTACCGTCCTGAACCATGCCAAGTAATTGGCCAGATAGGCCGTCCCGACCCCGTGGAATTTTAACATCCAGCCGCGCCAGCGGTTGACATAGTTGTTCAGTGTCTGGATGCGGAACACATCATCTTCCACACGGTGATGTTCTTTGACTATCAAGCGCTTATGAATAATTCCCGCGCCCATCTCCGCCACCTTGATGTAACTCTGATTGCCATCGCTGCACAGGATGCTCCCTCGCGCTAGCAAGGGTTGTAGCGCTGGCTCTATCTGCTGGGTAACTCTTGTCCAGCAAAACTGTGCCACTGAATCTGGGGGCACAAAAAAACAACAAGCAGTTAACATTTTCCGCGCTAACTGGTCTAAGGTTAAGTCGTCATAAAACCAGTTGCGTATTCCGGCGAAGTTGAACAGCCATTCCGGCCAACGTGAACACCCTGATCCTTAACGCGCTCACGTCACCCCGTTTCTAACTCGAGTGTTCAGATTGGGTCAACTCA
>NZ_JAPCIZ010000176.1:0-2297 GCF_027707725.1 Aeromonas sp. QDB25
GGCGATTACGTCTGGCGGCAGAGCCGCAGACTGGAAGACGGGAAGTTTCGGCCCTTACGGATGCCCGGAAAACCTTAGCGTACGATTTTTTCCGAATTCTGCGGGCTCCCCTCATAGGACGCGCTACGAGCGATTTCTACCTGTGGGTAAGCCCATCGCCTCATCTCATCAAACAAAGCGTTATTACGGCCATCAGGGGCGTTTATGGAGTGGTCCAGTGCCTTGGCTCGCCGTACCGACAGATTCACCGGTTCAGCCAACTCGGAAAGCGTGTGTGTCCGCCAGTGCCGCCAGTCTGTATCGTTGATGAAGGCGCAGGGGTTACGATGGATGTGACGCGCAAAGCAAAGATCGGCCCCGTAATGCTCGTCATAGGCGGCCTCGATGGCCGTCAGATAGCGGTACGGCTGGCGCTCGCGTACCTCAGGCTGGCAATAAACCGGGTCTTTCAGCAGCCAGAAGGCTTGGTGCCGATGGGGATTGGTCTGGTTGTAGACCACCACGTTCGGCTCGATGTCGTACAGGGTGTGGGCATGAACAGTTGGCGAACTGTCATGATCGACCATCAGCCAATGACGGTCATTGAGATGCGCCCTGATGCGTTCGATCTGCATGGCGCTATCGCGAGGTAGCCAGTAGGTAGGGCCGCCCTTAACGGGCTGACACTCGACAAATTCGGGCAGGAGTTGCTTGAAGTTACCTAGCAATGCTAACCGCCTTATTGGCGGTTCTGGGTTGTCTGATATCTTGCATGTGTTATGCTTTCCCTGTTCTTTGTGAACGGCCCCGAATTACTGTTTCCTCCGCCAAGATGAAACGCAGTAGTTCGGGGTTTGTCTTTTCTGGGCAATACGTTACAGCACTAACTTTGCCTCGGCAACGTTACCTATCCCAGTAGTTTCACAGCTCTCCAAGATGCTTCCTGACCCCCTTCTTTGGGCTGGTCAAACGCTCACGAACGACAGCGAAAATTGCATCATCCCCATCTGAATTACTTGATGCGTGAACTGCAATAACTCTCTCTGATGCTTGCTGGGCAATCACCTTGGCCTCGTCTAAATCGAGCCAGTCGATACGCGATAACCAATAAAATGCGGCTGCATACTCTTCACCAGGTGAAGCAAACGCCTCGTCTTTAGCTCCCTGATACAAGATGCACCTCTCGTATTTATTAGGCAGTCTACGCATCAGTCACTCCCCGCTAATATCAAAGCCTAACTCTCGTTCTACATCGTCCAGTGAGTGCAGGGTCTCTTCTCCATTGCTAACCCTCTCCATGACCTGCTCGACATCAAATAATCCATCGGAAAATAAGCCGCGCTCTTCGACTATCCGATTCAGTTCTTGGATGGCCTCATGGTTCTCAAGCTTCCAACGGTCGGCCTCTGCGTTTTTCCGCTGGCCCAACTGATTGAACTTCGCTGCCATCTCTTTTTCCGGCAAAAAGTCACCAGTATCTGCCTCACTCAATGCAGCCTCAATGTGTGAGCGCTCCCAAGCCTCTTGGTCCAAATCACCTTGCATATCTTGGTTCTCGTTTACCACGGTGGAGTGTCGTCAACCGGCACCCGGTTCTTCCGTGCGGCTTTGGTTTCCGCTTTGAGCTGATTAATCTTCGCTTCAGCCTGCTCCGGCGGCAAAGTCTTGCGCCATTCAGCCCGCTGCTTGCTTCGTTCTGCCTTGGCTGCTCTTCGTTGCTTTTTCTCTGCCTGATCGGCCTTGTGCTGCACCTTCTTGCTCTGTGGCTTATTGGGCTCTGGCAAGGTCTTACCTGTTTTCTCTGCGTGACGCTTTAATGCCGCCGCCTTGCGCTCTTCAAAGGTTAACGCCTTATCAATCAACCGACCCCTTTGTATTGCCTCGCCCACCGCTTGCCCTGCAAGTTCAGGAGCTACGTCTACAACGTCCAGTTTTGCCCTTGGGGTAGGTCTGTTCTTCTTCTGCCGAGCCTGCTGCAACCGAGTAATTTCGCTCATCTCATCAGCAGGGTTGCGGAGGAGATCCAGCCCTGTAGCTCGCTTGTCTGCCTTAGCGTTTTTAGTAGCTTTTTCCCAGTTCAAACCACCCATTACACCTCCCTGACCTAAATAAACCCGGCTTCGCGCTGGTGACGCAGAGCCAAGATCACTACGGTTTCGCCCTCTAGGCGGTAACGCGCCAGATAACCACTGTCCCCAAAGGGGATAACCCACTCGCGGAACACCTCCGGGAGCCCTTCAATAGGACGCCCCATCGCGGGTTGTTGCCCGAGCTGGGCCAGCGCCGAACGGATGGTTTGGGCTGCTCGCTGTGCAACA
>NZ_JAPCIZ010000177.1:0-2285 GCF_027707725.1 Aeromonas sp. QDB25
CTCGATAAGCCCCCATTGTGCATCAGTCAGCTGATAACGGCGGGACACGGAATGGATCTTAAGCTGTTGAGAAGATGTGAGATTATATCTTCATCACTTTAAGAACACAGCCTAGTACGCATTCGATGACAAGGAAACCTCCACTCGTCGTCGCAGGGCCTGTTCCTCATCATGGGTCATGCCCGGCAGCGGCCCCCGGGGGTTGCTGGCAAGCCATACCACCAGATCGTCAACCGTCTCCTCCAGGGGGCGAAAGTTCAGCCCATGAACGATGGCGGCCTCGGCGCTGATGGTGCCATACCCAGCATACTCGGGCAGCTCGTTTGGCAGCAGCGTGGGATAGCTTTGCCAGGGCGCCACCCCTGCCGCCATCAGGTCACGCCAGGGAGCCCACTCGAGCTGCAAGGGGGTCACTGGCGTCAGCCGGGCAGCAAGACGCTCCACCCAGTCGCTCAGTGCGATGCCGGGCTTGATCAGGTTGAAGCACCCAGCGAGTCGCTGCTCGGCAGCCCGCAGCACGAACTCGGCGCAGTCGCGCACATCCAGGTATTGCAGCCTGTCCTCCCCCAGCCCCGGCAAGAGCCAGTGCCCGCCCCGCTGCACCCGCCTCACCCACCAGGCAAGACGAGCGGTCGGATCAAAGGGGCCGCAGAGCACGCCGGGGCGCAGGGTGCACAGGCGATCTCCCCAGCGGGCGCGATACACCGACTCGCACAGCACCTTGAGGGGACCGTAGTCGGTGGGCGCTCCTGCCATCTCGTGCAAGGGGGCCGACTCATCCATGCCGGGTTGGGAAAAATCGCGATAGACACTGATGGTGGAGATGAAGATGAGCCGATCACAGCGCCCCAGCAGGGCGTCAGAGAGTCCTTCGGCCTGTTCGGGGCGATAGCAGCAGGTGTCGATGACCAGATCCCAGTGCTGCCCCTCGCCCCGCAAGGGGGCCAGGTCCCCGTCTCTGTCCCCGTGAAGCTGGGTCAGCTCCCGCCAATCCGGGTGCTGGCGGTGGCCGCGATTGAACAGCGTCACCTCGTGCCCCCAATCCAGGGCCAGCGTGGTCAGGTGGCGACCCAGAAAGCCGGTGCCGCCGATAATCAACAATTTCATCCCTGTCTCTCCTCTATAGCGCCCTCTCCTTGCAGCCCCTCCACGGGCAGCCGAAACGGCCATGGCCTGGCATGGTGAGCACACGTCCCAGGCACGCCCTGATGCCGCCAGGCATATCGTCATGGTGCGGGCAGCAGATTCCTTGTCCGCTCCCCCGCCACCCCTTTTGCCGCCCCACCCTACGCAAGTTGGCACCAGGACACAGCCCCCTGGCACCGGGTCTGGGATCGGGATCACAGGGGCCGCGTCCTGGTACTCCCCCTGCGTTTTCGGCGTGCCTGTGCTACATTGCCCGGGTTTTCAGCCAGGATCCGCCATGAAGTTCGATATCGATACCCTAGGGATCATCCGCTCTCCCTACAAGGAGAAGTTCGCCATACCCCGCCAGCCCGGCCTGGTCAGCGCGGCTCGCGCCCGCCTCGAACTGCTTCCTCCCTATGATCAGCCCGATGTGCTGCGTGGCATCGAGCAATTCTCCCATCTCTGGATCAGCTTCGTGTTTCACCAGACCATGGATCAGGGCTGGCACCCGACGGTGCGCCCGCCGCGCCTCGGCGGCAATGAGCGGGTCGGGGTCTTTGCCACCCGCTCCACCTTCCGTCCCAACCCCCTTGGCCTCTCCGTGGTCGAGCTGCACGGGGTGGGACGTGAGCGCGGCAAGCTCTGGCTCGAGCTGGGCGCCGTGGACTTGCTCGACGGCACCCCCGTTGTCGACATCAAGCCCTATGTCCCCTATGCCGACAGCCTGCCCCACGCCCGTGGCGGTTTCGCCCCCGATGCCCCCACCCCGCTGCTGGCGGTGAGCTTCAGCGCCCAGGCCGAGCAGCAGCTCGCCCCCTGGCTCAAGGCCCACCCGGAGCTGCGTGAACTGGTGAGGGAGGTGCTGGCCCAGGATCCCCGCCCTGCTTACAAGAAGGGCAAGCCGGATGACAAGGTGTACGGTGTCAGATTGTTCGATGTGAACGTGCGATTTCAGATAAAAGAACCGCAATGTCAGGTGCTGACCATCGAACCCGCTTGAAAAAAGCCTCTCTGGCAGCATGAAAAAAGCCACCCTCCCGGGTGGCTTTTTTATGGTTCATCGCGGCTTTCCGGGGAAGGCCGCCTTGATTTTCAGAAAAAAGTATTCTGAGTCCCTAAATCCATATGCCATGCGCTTTATCACTTTGATCTTGTTG
>NZ_JAPCIZ010000178.1:0-2265 GCF_027707725.1 Aeromonas sp. QDB25
AACAAGATCAAAGTGATAAAGCGCATGGCATATGGATTTAGGGACTCAGAATACTTTTTTCTGAAAATCAAGGCGGCCTTCCCCGGAAAGCCGCGATGAACCTTTTTTTATTGGGGCGAGGTGGCCAGGCTGCCCGGACCGGGCCGCTGGTGGCCGGGGTCGCTATTTGTGTCTGCGGGGTCTTTTATGCCTGCATTTTGGGCGGATCTCCGCTAAACTCTGCCACCCTTTATTCGGGGTCGCCGGGTCTGCCCCGTCGTCACCCTCTCTTTCATGCCTTCGGAGCCGCTCATGCCGTTAGTGGGACACCAACATCAGATCGATATTCTGGAACTGACCGACAAGGGGGATGGCAAGGGTCGCCTGTTCGATCGCCCCCTGTTTGTCGAGGGTCTGCTGCCCGGTGAGCAGGCGCTGGTCGAGTTGACCGAGGTCAAACCGAACTACCTGCACGGCAAGCTGGTCGAGTTGACCCAGCCCTCTGCCGATCGGGTGGCCGATTTTTGCCCCAACACCGAATGCGGTGGCTGCCAGGTGCGCCCGCTGGCCTATCCGGCCCAGCTTGCCCTCAAGCAGAGCCTGGTGCAGAGCGCACTGGAACAGGTCGGGCTGGGTGAGGCCGTGGTCAACCCCATCCTCGGCATGGAGACGCCGTTTGCCTACCGCAACAAGGCCCAGTACGCGGTGCGTGGCAGCGAGGCGGGCGCCGAGATCGGCTTCTACCGCAAGCACTCCCATGACCTCATCACCGCCGATGATTGTGCGGTGCAGGACTCGCTGCACATGGAGCTCAACGCCCGGGTACGCAACTGGATGCGCGAGCACGACATCGCGGCCTATGACGAGGTGGCCCACACCGGCTGCGTGCGCAACCTGATGACCCGCAAGGGCTTCAAGAGCGGCGAGCTGATGGTGGTGCTGGTGACCCTGGGCGAAGCGCTGCCGTTCGAAGCCGAACTGCTGGCGGCCCTGGCGGATCTGCCGGTCACTACCCTGGTGCAGAACATCAACGAGGCGCGTACCAACCGCATCCTGGGTGACAAGAACCGGGTGCTGCTGGGCAGCGGGGTGATCCGCGACAAGATCCACGAGCTCGAATTCGAGATCTCGCCCCTCTCCTTCTTCCAGAACAACCCGAGCCAGACCGACGTGCTCTACTCCAAGGCGCTGGAGTATTGCGAGCTGACCGGCAGCGAGACGGTGTTCGACATCTATTGCGGCATCGGCACCATCTCCCTGTTCCTGGCAGGCAAGGCCGCCAAGGTGGTGGGGATTGAGTCGGTGGAGAGTGCCATCAGCGACGCCCGTCGCAATGCGGCCCTCAACGGCATCGAGCAGACCGAGTTCCACGTGGGCAAGGCGGAGCAGCTGATGCCTGCCCTGCATGCCGACGGGGTGAGTGCCGATGTGGTGGTGATGGATCCGCCCCGCAAGGGCTGTGACAAGGCGGTATTGCAGACCCTGGTGGCCATGGCGCCGCGCCGTCTGGTCTATGTCTCCTGCAACCCCCAGACCCTGGCCCGGGATCTCGCCTGGCTGGTCAAGCAGGGCTTCGTGCTGGACGAGGTGCAGCCGGTGGACATGTTCCCGCACTCCATGCACGTGGAAGCGGTCGCTCGCCTGAGCCTGCCAGCGAAGGCCTGATCGTCGCTCGGGATCTTCCCCTCGCGCGATGCAGGTGGAAGCGGCCTGTCAGCGAATCCCTGATCGGGCCGAGGGCGTGGCGTTAGCCAGATGGCTCTGATAAAAACGACTCCTGAGGGAGTCGTTTTTTTATGGTTGTGGTCGGCAGAGCCACCAGGCAGGGAGGTCGGCGTGATGATTCGTATGGCAGGGGTGGAGGATGCGGCGGTGCTGGATCGCTTCTTCGGGCAACTGGACAGGGAGACCCGCTTCATGCTGTATGAAGCGGGAGAGCGCCCCTCGGACATCGAGGGGCAGCGCAGGCGGCTCGAGGCCATGGCCGCGGCCCCCAATCAGGCCATGTGGCTGCTGGAGCTGGCGGGGGAGGTGCAAGGGTTTGCCGCGCTCCTTGGTGGCGGCCTGGCACGCAACCGCCACTGCGCCCTGGTGGTGATGGGGCTGCGTTCGGGGGCGCGCGGGCAGGGATGGGGGGAACGGTTGCTGCGTACCTTGATCGCGACCGCGAGGGATCCGCGAATTCAACTCCGAAGTGCAACACCCGCCAAATCAAGCAACCTGTCGTAGTTCATCAAACACGATCTGCGGTTGCCTGAAATCCAAACATTTGCGCGGTCTAAGGTT
>NZ_JAPCIZ010000179.1:0-2263 GCF_027707725.1 Aeromonas sp. QDB25
GTTTATTTGTAGAAGTTCATACTTGATTTGATTGTATAGATCTAGTTATCACCTGACACCGGCCTCAAACCGGTGTCTTGTTTACGCTACTTTAGTGCGCACTTCCTTCGGTATCAATTTCAGACCCTTAATGAACATGCTGTAGGGAGTCTGTCCTTTCATCATCCTGCCCTGATGTGGCCGCTGGGTGTTGTAGTGATCCAGGTAGCTGTTCAGGTCTGTCTGCATCTGCTCCACCGACTCATACCAGGTTGTCCTCCCCTTGATACGGAAGTGTTCGTCCAGCAGTGTGTGATGCAGTCGCTCGATAAAGCCGTTGCTCTGCGGTCTGCGCCCCTTGGTGGTCCGGTGCTCAATCCCCTCCAGTTGTAGGAACAGCTCGTAGGGATGGTGGTCAGGGCGCCCACAGAACTCGCGCCTGTTGTCCGATAAGATGGTATAGACCCGAGCCTCATGGGCTTCGAAGAACGGCAGTACCGTTTCATTGTTGATCAGATCACCAAGTCCTTAGTTAGTTCAATTTAAGCTGCATCGATTTGGGCAACAACGCCATTCGGCAGTAAATGAGCGACGTAATCTTGTCATTGAACACCTCAGGTCATGGTGGCGACTGTACCACCTAAAATGGTGTCCGGGATGATTAAACCACTACACAGATCTCCTCTAATCTAAACGGCTTCTTAACTTCTGTTTTTCGCGAGAAAATTTGTTGTGCCATCGCCATACCTCATGTGGTCTAATACTCTCAGTTTAAAATTTCTTCCCATTTATGGTTAAGCTGTGATAAGGCATCACTTACTTCGGCATTAACTTCTTGTTTGCTTTTTTGCCAAAAAATTCGACCACGTTGCACAAACAACATATCTAGGTACTCACCATTTTGTGTGGTAACACGATCGGCAAACTTCTCAATTATTGCTGGCTCGTAACGACTGTTGCCCGTCATCATCAAGAAGACTTTCTTACCATAAAACTGCTGACTATTCACAAACGTCCACATAGGCACCGCAGGCCTAAACCACCATGTTGGAGTGCTGAGTATAATCAACTCATATTGCTGTAAATCAATCGGATCATGGATAAGGTCTGTAATTTCAAGCTCTACCAATGCGTCATCAGAAGCTTGTTTTAAGCCGCTTAAATCATTGATATATGTGGGTGCTTGAATGGTGATTAGGTCTGCATCAAAAAAGTTCGCCGCTTCTTTTGCTACTGCTTCTGTATTCCCTGTTCTTGAATAGCTGACTACTAAGGTTTTGGCCTGTTTTTTACTTGGTTTTTTGTAATCAGCTGAAGCAACCCAATAAGTCTGAGTTCTGTAGTAGTGATAACCTGCAATGATTGCCGCAAGGCAAAAGACAGCTAGAATAATCATCGACTTTGACATATTGACGGATCTATCATTTCACGGTTTTTTAGTGCCATATGTTGGCATCTGGAACAGTGATATTAGAAAAAAGACAGCAAAGCTTTTGTCTTGCTGCCTTTTAAGTGTGGAGAAATTTTAAGCAAACAGTTGGGAAATGTGCTTGTCAAAATTCGCGAAGTCTTGTTCAATAGTTGGGTTTTTAATTACATCATAGGCTGCAAAGCCTGGTAAAGAATCAAAGCCATTAAATTGATATACTTTGTGTAGCCACATAAATAAACCGTCGACACCTTTACCTTCAAAAAACTCATTAGTATCAAAAGCATACTTAGGCGCATTAAGTGTTACGGATAGCATGAATTTTTTACCTTTCTCAACACCGCCAGAACCATAACGTTGGCTGGGGTCATCGATTACTCGACCATCATGATGAGCTAGCTTACCGCCTAAACCTGCTGTAAATACTTCATCAATGTACTTCTTGAATAGCCATGGTGCACTCATCCAAAACAGTGGCGTTTGTACAATCACCACATCTGCCCATTGATGTTTATCTATTTCACTATTAACATCATACTCTTCGTCAATAACTGTTGTTTGAACGTTATAGCCTAGCATGGTTAAACGATCTTCTGCGACAGAGGCAAAAGATTGATTCAGTTCACCTTCCGCAAAGTTTTCCCAACGTTGGTGTGCATTGATAATTAGTGCATTCTTCATATTCATTTGCCTTATTGGGTAAGAAAATAGAGCAGCAACAACTTGTCCACGGTAATCCTCCCGCTAAGGAAGGTGCGAACAAGTCCCTGATATGAGATCATGTTTGTCATCTGGAGCCATGGAACAGGGTTCATCATGAGTCATCAACTTACCTTCGCCGACAGTGAATTCAGC
>NZ_JAPCIZ010000180.1:0-2022 GCF_027707725.1 Aeromonas sp. QDB25
CGGAGTGAACCCACCATCCGCGGGATTTATCTCCAATAGCACCCAGCTTGCCAAGCTCTTCGGCGACCTGGTGGCGATAACTCAAAGAAGTGGTGTCCTCAATGGCCAGCAGTTCGGGAAACGCCTGAGCTAACTTGACGGTTTGCATGGCGCCAGCCTTTCTGATCGCCTCGGCAGAGACGTTGGGATTGCGGATAAATCGGTAAGCGCCTTCCTGCATGGCTTCACAGCCCTCTGATGAGATGGTTATTGATTTTCGAGAACATTTTGCCAATTGAGCGGCGACGTTAACCAGACGGGTGGTACGGCGAGGATCACCCAGCGCCGCCGAAGAGAACACAGATTTAGCCCAGTCAGCCGCACGATGAAGAGCAGAAGTTAGCATGATCGTTACCATGTTGGGAGTCACATGGAAGATCAGATCCTGGAAAACGGGAAAGGTTCCGTTCAGGGCGCTACTTGTGTATAAGAGTCAGCCCTTACGCAACACCTGCTACAAGGAGGCATGACTACGAACAATCGCCCATGTTCACAAGCAAAAAAGTTATTTAAATTTTTCATCTCTGCACATAGAGCTTGCATTTGTCGCAGAGAACAAATTGAAACCCGTTCCCTGTGAGCAGCCACTAACACGGATACGAGACTCACAATTTATCCACAGCTAGCAGGTTACCCACCGGTTGCAATGACGTAACAGCCTCACTATCTTGTAGTCGGAAATAAAAATAACACTATATATTGTGAATGAAGCTACACAGGAGAGAACCATGACTATTGAAAAAATGACAAATAACTTCCCGGGCAGCAGTCCGCCCATCACCTGGCATAACATGGAGAAGATCTATGCCAAAACGACCACGACGCTCGCGTCGAACCCAGCAAAGAGCCCAAAAAGATAAAGCCACCAAACCCAATTGGGTAGAGTGGCTTAAATCGGAACTCAAACTAGCCGTTCGTGAACATTTTCGAGTCGTGCTAGCTTGGCTTTTTACAACAGTGATGTTGGCAGCAATGCCGCAATCTGTTGTGGATAGCATTAGGGGTACCAGCCCTGATGCCGTCAAAACTCAATACTATCAAGTGTAACCAAGGGGCTTCGGCCCCTTTTTTACTTGCTGTATCTTCAACCTAGGTTTGCGATACGCAATAAATAATGGCCAAGGATATTTACAACGTCAATAAAAATGTTGTTTTTTTGCAACACAAAACTCATCAGAAACACTTAAAAAATCCTTTATAATCAGTAAATTGAATATTATTAGACTGCTATTTCCCCTCCCCCACTACGCCGCCTTCGCCTTATCCAGATACTGATGAAACGCCCTCACCGCATCGCCGTAGCAATGCTGCAGCTCCTGCTCGGCCTGGCGCTCTTCGAGCGTGGTCAGCGCATGCGCCGAAATGCATCCAAACGGAGCCGTAAGCTAAACTGGATGTGGCCGGTGCTGAGCAAGGTGGCCTATCTGCAATCACCCAAAGGCCACACACGCCACCGCATTGCATCGTGCCTGCGCTCTGCGGCGTGGCTGCAAGTACAGGTTCAACCAGCACCGCACCGCCAAATCCAAATCCAAATCCAACTCCAATCAGGTACTGTTAAGTGGTTGTGTCACGCGATCACAAGAGGGAGCCATGCCCTGGCCCCGTCGTTGCACTATCCTCACATCTGCAAAAATACTTTCTTCCCCCAATACCATTGCGGTGACCAGACGAGCAATGAAAGACGCCTCGCCTCGCCGCACAGTACCAGACCCTGATGCAGATGAACGGGAACCCGCTCTCAGATAGGAGCTCATTCGTGATAGCTCCTGATGGCAAGCTCCTGCTGAGTTACACGGACAAGGATCCAGCTGCCCATGTTCAGAAAATGATGGACGCGGTAGAGAAATTTGCTCACTCGCACCCCCTGAGGCGAGGACATCCATTGCCTGTTCGGCAATGAACTCGGATGGCCGAACCTCGTGAGCCAAGCACTGCCGGGTGCCCCTGTTAAACATTGAAAGGAGCCGCCACATGGCCAAA
>NZ_JAPCIZ010000181.1:0-1966 GCF_027707725.1 Aeromonas sp. QDB25
AGCATAGTCGAGATTGGTGCAGATCACTTCTGATATTGAACTGTCAGGAGCTGGCTGCACAACAGCCATTACGCCCAATCAACTGGTGCAGTCGTCTTCTGAAAATGACAATCCAGTTAGGGTATAGCTCAACCTGACATAGAAGCAAAAACTCAACCACCTTCTACCAACTCTCCGAACAGCTCCTTGACCTTTGTTTTCGCATCAGCAAGTGCAGTTCTGCCTTGTTCAGTGATGTCATAAACACGCCGTTCACGTCGCCCGGTGCGTTCGTGGCGTGAGGTCAGATAGCCTTTTTTTTCCAGGCCGTGCAGCATCGGGTACACGGTGCCAGCGCTCATCTCGTAGCCGTGTCGGCGTAGCTCTTCGATGATCCCCAGCCCAAAGACAGGTTCCTCGGCTGCATGGTGAAGGATGTGCAGGCGGATCAAACCGCCGTAGAGGTCTTTGTCAGTCATTTTTTGTGCCTCACAGAGCGACGCTCAACAGCCACCCAGCTGCACCGCTACCGAGGACAACCAGCCACGGCGGGAGCTTCCAGAACATAAGTGCGACAAGGGCAACTAATGCCAAGCCGAAGTCTTGCGGCTGAAAGATGGCGCTAGTCCATACAGGCTGATACAGCGCGGCCAGCAGCAAGCCGACTACAGCGGCATTGATCCCGGCCAGCGCAGCTTGGATGCCTGTATTGCGGCGCAAACGCTCCCAAAATGGCATTGATCCGACGACCAGCAAGAACGAGGGCGCGAAGATAGCCAGCAGACACACAATGCCGCCGATCCAGCCCGACGGGGCGGTGTTCATCGAGGCACCAAGAAACGCGGCGAACGTGAACAAAGGGCCGGGCACCGCTTGAGCTGCCCCGTACCCCGCGAGAAAGGATTCATTGTTGACCCAGCCGGAGGGCACCACTTCGGCTTGCAGTAATGGCAGCACAACGTGACCACCGCCGAACACCAGTGATCCGACACGATAGAAGGAATCCACCATTGCCATGGTTTGACTTGGCATCAGTTCGGCCAACACCGGCAGGCCAATCAGCAAGACAAAGAACAGCGAGAGCCAAAGCACGCCGGCCCGGTGACTGACCGTGATAGGTAGGGGGTCATGCTCAACAACTTTCGCTGGCTTGAACAATAACCGGCCTGCGATGCCTGCGATAGCAATCACGCCAACCTGTCCCCACGCGGACGGCACAAGTAAAACGACGCAGGTAGCAATTGCCATGATGGTGACTCGCAGCCCATCCGTGCATAGGTTACGCGCCATGCCCCATACTGCTTGAGCGACCACGGCCACAGCCACCACTTTTAAGCCATGCAACGCGCCCTGCGAGACGTAATCGCCATAGCTGGAGATGCCGAGCGCAAAAAGGATCAAGGCTATGGCAGACGGCAGCGTGAAGCCAGCCCAAGCAGCCAGCGCCCCGCTGTATCCAGCCCGAGACAGTCCTACCGCTATGCCGACCTGGCTGCTTGCAGGCCCTGGCAAGAACTGACAAAGCGCGACCAAGTCAGCATAGCTCCGTTCGGAGAGCCAGCGCCGCCGTGTGACAAATTCGGCGCGGAAGTAGCCCAAGTGCGCAATGGGGCCGCCAAAAGATGTCAATCCAAGCCGCAGAAAAATAAGAAAGACCGACCATGGTCTGCTGTCATCGGTAGGGTTATTCGTCATACTTTCGCCTTCATGATCTGCAACGAGTTGATCAATAATAAGCGAAATTCGATAACGAAATTCGATATAAATCTAGAAAAAAATACCTCTATGTGTACTACGCAGTTTTAGCTGTGGCTTTCACAGGAGCACGCTTACTTACGGCTTAGCGTGCTTTATTTTCCGTTTTCTGAGGCGATCCCTAGGAGCTCGGATCTCAGGACGAAGGTCTCCGCGAATGTCCGGTCGATCCGCGCGACGTCCCAGGCGGGCGTTCCCTTGGCGGACATCCACGCCGCAGCGTCGTGCATCA
>NZ_JAPCIZ010000182.1:0-1925 GCF_027707725.1 Aeromonas sp. QDB25
ATTTAAAACTTCATTTTTAATTTAAAAGGATCTAGGTGAAGATCCTTTTTGATAATCTCATGACCAAAATCCCTTAACGTGAGTTTTCGTTCCACTGAGCGTCAGACCCCAGTATGACTACACCCTGATCCGGTTGCCCGGCGAACAGGGGTGGAGCTTGCGGTTGTTGAAGGACGGCCAGGAGGTCAGCGGGGAGGTTTACCAGGAGCACGATGAAGCGCTCAGTGTGGCCACCGTCTGGCTGTGCAGCGAGTCATGATCGTCAAATTTCATGCCCGTGGTGTGGGGCGCGGTAGCGGCCCGGTCGATTACCTGCTGGGGCCGCAGCGGGATCGGGAGGGGGCGACCCTTGACCGTGGCGATCCGGGTCTCATCGAGGCGCTGATCGACAGCAGCCCCTACGCCAAAAAGTACACCTCTGGCGTGCTGTCGTTCCAGGAAGCGGATTTGCCCAGGGAGGACAAGGACAAGCTGATGGACAGCTTCGAGCGTGCGTTATTGCCGGGGCTGGATCGGGATCAGTACGCCTGCCTGTGGGTGGAGCACCGGGACAAAGAACGGCTTGAGCTCAACTTCGTGATCCCGAATATCGAACTGCTGAGTGGCAAGCGGCTGCAACCCTATTTCGACCGGGCCGACCGGCCCCGCATCGATGCGTGGAAGGTGGTGGTCAACGCCCAGTTGGGCTTGCATGACCCGGATGATCCCTTGAACAAACGGGCATTGATGACCCCCAGCAACTTGCCAAAAGCCAAACAGGACGCGGCACAAGCGATCACCGACGGTCTGCTTTCACTGGCGGCGGCCGGTGAGCTGGCCGACCGGGGAGACGTGGTGGCCACGTTGAAGAAACACGGCTTTGAGGTGGTGCGGGAGACCCGCAAGAGTATCAGCATTGCCGACCCGGAAGGGGGGCGGAATATCCGGCTAAAAGGGGCCCTGTATGAGCAAGATTTTAGAGCTGGCCAAGACCTTCGAAGAGAGCTCGAAGCAGCAGGCGAGCGATATCGAAACGAGCGTGAAGAACGCGTTCGAGCCGCACGAGAGAGCTATTCTCGCGGCGTTGGAATCAAGCGCGCGGAGATTGAACACCGCTATCGACGCCCAGAACCGGAGGTGGGGCTGGCTGGTGTTGAAGGGGTGGGTCTTTCCGTTGATCGGGGTGGCGTTTCTGCTGGGGATCAGCTGGGTCGTGGTGTGGTACCAGGGCAGGGTCATCGCCGAGAACTGGGTAGAGATCTCACGCCAGAACAAGACATTGGAGCAGTTGGCAGCGAAGGGCGGAAAATTGGAACTGTCGACGTGCGGCAAGGACCTGCGGCTGTGCGTGAAGATGGACTTGAAGGAGTTGGCCTATGGCCGCGAAGAGGAATCAGAGAGAGGGGAATATCCCTGGAGGATCCCGGAGGGGTACTGAATGACGGAACTAGAGCGGCAGTTATTGAAAGCGTTAGAGAGCTTGGAAGGCGGGTACAGAGCGCAGCACGCGGCCTGGGAGAGCGCCTACAGCGATTTGCGGCAGATGTTCGAGGCCACCTCTACCGAGAACCGGGCATTGCGAGAGAGCGTGGGGAGCTTGAGCAAGCAGGTGTTGCACTTGAGCGGTCAAGTCGAGACATTGAGCCAAAAATTGAAGCCCTGAACATTGAGCTGGAGCCGCGGCGTAGCTCTATGAGCCTCGGGCGGGAGTATCGAGAGTATGGTGACAGGGAGTACGGTGATTGAGTGGGGTCAGTGGGCCCCACTTCATTGTTGATGCCCCTGTTAGGGGTTGTACGCCGGAATCCCAATTTCGGCGGTTTGGGCTTACCCCCCCATAACCGGCCGGTGAAAAATTTCCTCTAAAGCCGCCGTTGCCTTGGATTACTTACCTGTATGCAGTCGTTGAACCTGTGTTGCCCAATCTTTCCACTGGAGGGCATCAA
>NZ_JAPCIZ010000183.1:0-1878 GCF_027707725.1 Aeromonas sp. QDB25
CTCATGGTGTTCCGCTTTGTTTCTTTGGCGAGAAGAAGCGTACCAGAACCGGCAGTTGGCCTCTTCTCTCCTATGCACCATGGGTGTTGCAGTTATTATCTGAATTCGCGATCTTCATGAAGTACGTGCTGCACAACAAGCTGCTCTGGTACATCGCCATCGCCAACGCCTTCGTCTACCTCATCCGTTACGGCGTGCTGGACTGGGCGCCCACCTATCTGAAAGAGGCCAAGGACTTCAGCGTGGATCACTCCTCCTGGGCCTACTTCCTCTATGAGTGGGCGGGGATCCCGGGCACCCTGCTGTGCGGCTGGATCTCCGACAAGATGTTCAAGGGCCGCCGCGCCCCGGCAGGCATCCTGTTCATGGTGCTGGTGACCCTTTCCGTGCTGGTCTACTGGTTCAACCCGGCGGGGAACCCGACCATCGACATGATGGCCCTGGTCGCCATCGGCTTCCTCATCTATGGCCCCGTCATGCTGATCGGCCTCTACGCCCTGGAGTTGGCGCCCAAGAAGGCGGCCGGTACCGCGGCGGGCTTCACCGGCCTGTTCGGTTATCTGGGTGGCGCGGTCGCGGCCAACGCCATGCTGGGCTACACCGTTGACCACTTCGGCTGGGACGGCGGCTTCATGGTGCTCACCGTCTCCTGCGTGCTCTCCATCATCCTGCTGGCCATGACCCTCAAGCACGAGAACGAGTCGATTGCCGCCAAGGCGGCTGCCCATAAGGCATAAAACGTGATCCTGCCCTTATCGATTGGAAAAGGGATCAGGTACACTGCCAAAGGCCCCGCACCTGCCGGGGCCTTTTTTCGTCTCATCTGCGGAGTGCAAGCGTGAAGCAAACCCAACGACATCTGGAGATCCTGGACGTCCTGACCCGGCAGGGTTTCGTCTCGACCGACGATCTGGTGACCCATTTTGACGTCAGCCCCCAGACCATTCGCCGGGATCTCAACGATCTCGCCGAACAGAACAAGATCCGGCGCCATCACGGCGGGGCCTCACTGCATTCGAGCACCGTCAACACCGCCTACAGTGCCCGTAAGGTGATGCAGCTCAAGGAGAAGGAGCGCATCGCCCGGGAAGTGGCCGCCAACATCCCCGACGGCTCGTCGCTCTTTATCGACATCGGCACCACCACCGAGGCCATCGCCCGGGCCCTGCTCGACCACCGGGAGCTGCGCGTGGTCACCAACAACCTGAACGTCGCCAGCATCCTGACCGCCAAGGATGACTTCACCGTCATCATCGCCGGCGGCGAGATCCGCAACCGGGATGGCGGCATTGTCGGGGAGGCGACCCGCGACTTCATCGGCCAGTTTCGCATGGACTACGGCGTCATCGGCATCTCGGGCATCGACAGCGACGGCTCCCTGCTCGATTTCGACTATCACGAGGTGAAGATCGCCCAGGCCATCATCGCCCACTCCCGCCAGGTGTTCCTGGCCGCCGACCATACCAAGTTTGGCCGCAACGCCATGGTCAACCTCGGCAACCTCAACCAGATCCACGCCCTGTTCACGGATCAGGAGCCGCCGGAGAAGCTGATGCGACTGATGTCCCAGCATCAGATCGCCTGCCATATCTGCTGAGCTTCCCCGCACAGGCATCAGGCCGCCTCGGGGCGGCCGCTTTTTTTTCTGCCCCCTCCCGGCCTGCGGCGTCTCCCTTGCGGCGCTTAAGAGGCCAGTTCCTGGCGCTGACACTCCTTCTTTGACCCCCTGATGTTGCTCCCGCACTCGGGCGCCACGTTTGCACCGACGCTAGGCTGTGTTCTCAAAATGCTGGTTTTCTGTCCACACATAACTCGCGCAAGTAGCGAAGGCAGAAAGCCAGTTTGATAAAGGCTGCAAAACTCTTGGCTAGCTTTTCA
>NZ_JAPCIZ010000184.1:0-1869 GCF_027707725.1 Aeromonas sp. QDB25
CCTTCCAGCACAAAGATAGAGTCCCTCAGCGTCCCCGGTATAACGATGCCATGAAAGCCGGAATACTGATCGGACACAAAGTTGTACCAGGTGATCCCTCTGTTATTACCAAAGTATTTGCGGTTCGGTCCGGCATTGATTGTTCTGACTGGCGTAACAAAGCGCATTCCATCTGCAGATGCCACTTCTCCGCCACCCCATATCTGTGCCAGTGGCAGCGTTGCCTGAAAATCAACCAGTCTGGCATTAGCGCTGGTGATAGTTTCAGCCCGCAGATAGTTCGCTTTTGTCCAGTTCAGCCGGTGTCGGGTCAGTGCAGGAACATTTGATCTGATCAGTGGTTCCAGACCGATATTGCAGGCTTCAGCCATCAGCACGGCGCTGATGCTGACGGGCAGATCATCAACTCTGGCACTGGCTTCACTAGCATGGAAAAACTCATCAGCAAATCCGGTATGGGCGTTAATTTCGAGCAGCAACTCTGTTAAATCCACCGGAGGGAGCAGATCACTGATCATTTTGCTCAGTCGTTTCAGACTGTCCGGCTCATCAAGACTGGCGAGGGGAGAAATTGTCAACCGGGGCTTCGGGCCAGAAACATCGAGTTCGACAGCCTCATTTTCGCCAAGACGTGCAGCAACCTGTCTGTAACGACTATCAAGCTGATGACCCAGAGATTTTATTGCTTCCTGCGGGTCTGTCGGGTGTCCCAGAGAACGATAAACCTTAATCCGGTTTGCCTGCCAGTCAGCACCCTGTAGTAATCTTGCTCGGGGATCTCCCCACCGGTTACTGCCGGTAACGTAGACATCCCTCCGCCTCAGACTATCCTGCAGTTTACTGAGAAAGCAGAGCGTGTATCCCCTGCGGGTGATATGTTTTTCCTTGTTAATCACCAGCCGTTTCCATGACCGACTGATAATTTCCGTTGGTGCGTCGTCAAAAAACTGCCGCCGTGAGCTGAACTCCCGGCTGAGGTAGTCACAGGCATTCAGAGTGGTAACCCCGGCAGGTGCGGATGAAAATTTAACGGTATTCAGCAGATGGGGCAGGAAACGACGAACGCGCCCGTACTGCTCCACCATTTCTTCATGAAAATTATCGTCTGAGGGCCGGGAAATTTCACGGACAAGCGTGATGATTTCAGCCAGCTTTTGCCTGGGGATGTAGCTGAACACCTCAGCACGAATCGATTCGTCCGGTGTTTCTTCTTTCAGCAGGTACGAACATGCGCTGGCGAGCGCCAATGCAGATTTATCCAGATCCTTCAGCGAGCGGAGCCGTTTTTTCTGCCCAATCTTTCTGGCGTCACGGATGATAACGGCCAGCATGGCGTCCAGAACGTCCAGTGCATCATCCAACGCCAGCGTTTCCCATGCAAGGACAAAGGCAACCAGAACCGCCATCCTTTTCTGCGGTGACATCCTGGCAATATTGAACACCGAAGTCATACCAGCATAACGTGCGAGATTTTTCAGGCGCACAGCCGGGAGTGTACTCAGGTTGTCAGCATGCAAGCCAAAATCGTTCAGAGTTTTCCAGCGTTCAATTGCTTCATTAAACGCCGGACCACTGATGGTCACAGGGCCTTTTTTCAGTGATTCCAGTAAAGACAGGCGGCTGCAATCAGTTGGCCCCAGCAGCATCTCCAGCTGTGAACGTTGTTCGGCTGACGGTATCAGTGCCAGTTTGTTCCACAGGCGCAACGTCGCCTTTTCCCTTACCTCTGAAATCAACCGGGTCAGCGTAGTGGCTCCGGGGAGAATAATACGATGTTGCATAAGCCACCCTGTCGCCAGATCGAAAAGCAGGCCAGGACGTTCGTTGCTTATCCAGCTCCGGGTATATAAAAGACGGGTAAGGCGAAAT
>NZ_JAPCIZ010000185.1:0-1852 GCF_027707725.1 Aeromonas sp. QDB25
TGTCACCGCCGATGTAAAAATGACCCACTAACGCCGGAGTAAAGTTGACCCACCTGGGCCAAGATCGTGGCTTTTGAGCCACGCCCATGTTGACCCAGGAGTTATCAGTGGAAATCAGAGTGTTGGCCCGTCAGGGCATGAGCATCCGGGCTATCGCCCAGCAATTGCGGGTGTCCCGTAACACGGTTCGCAAGTATCTGCGCAACCCGGGCCTGCCAATCTATCCCAACCGAGCAGCCCGACCAACCAAGCTCGATCCTTTTAAACCCTATCTGCAAGCGCGTATCCAGGCAGCGAAGCCACACTGGATCCCGGCGACGGTTCTGCTCAGGGAACTGCGAGAGCATGGTTACACTGGCGGGCTCTCCCAGCTCAAGGCCTGGTTATCGCCTCTGCGCCATGACGCCTCTGGCACCATCGTCCGTTTTGAAACGGCCCCCGGTAAACAGATGCAGGTCGATTTCACCATTATCCGCCGCGGCAATCGGCCTCTAAAGGCCTTTGTTGCTACCCTGGGATTTAGCCGCGCCAGCTATGTCCGTTTCTTCGATCACGAACGTAATGATGCCTGGTTGACCGGACTGCGTGAGGCTTGTCATTTCTTCGGTGGGGTCCCGCAGGAGGTGCTATTTGATAATGCCAGCACCATCATCCGCGAACGGGATGCCTACGGTGAAGGTGACCATCGTTGGCACCCGGCCCTGCTCGCCTTGGCCGAAGAGTTCGGTTTTCGCCCCCGCGTCTGCCGTCCCTACCGGGCCCAGACCAAAGGCAAGGTCGAGCGCTTCAACGGCTACCTCAAACGCAGTTTTGTCACCCCACTAGCAGCCACCCTCAAGCAGGCAGGACTGGCGCTAGATGTGTCAACCGCCAATGCCCATATCGGCCCCTGGTTGCAAGACATCGCCAACCAGCGTAGCCATGGCACTACCGGTGAAGTCCCGGCTATCCGATTGCAACAAGAGCTGCCTCATTTTCTACCCCTGCCACAGGCGCTACCCGTTAGTCCCGGCACCACGGCCACCGCGCGCCCCATGCCGCTGGAGAGCTTGCAGCATCCGCTATCGGTATACCAAGACCTGCTGGAGGTGAACGTATGAACTTGCAGCATGAACGCCTGATGGCCCTGAGTCAGGCGCTGCGCTTGGAAGGGATTGCTGCCCAGTGGTCAACACTAGCTCAGAAGGCGGCCAACGAGGAGGCGAGCTTCGCCGATTATCTGGAGTGGTTGCTGCACGCAGAGCAGACCTTGAGGACCGAGCGCACCCGCCAGACCTTGCTCAAATTGGCCACGTTACCCGTGGTCAAAACGCTGGAGCAGTACGACTTCGGCTTTGCCAGTGGCGCACCTCGCAGCCAGTTGCAGGAGTTGGCCAGCCTGGCTTTTATAGAGCGTAGCGAAAACATAGTGCTGCTGGGCCCAAGCGGAGTGGGCAAGACGCATCTTGCCATCGCACTGGCCTATCGGGCTCTGATGGCTGGCATCAAGACCAGATTTATCAGCGCAGCAGACCTGATGTTGCAGCTGCAAGCAGCTCAACGACAGGAGCGGCTTAATGCCTACTTCAGCCGTGTCGTGATGGGGCCGCGTTTACTGGTGATCGATGAGATAGGCTACTTGCCGTTTGGGCGTGAGGAAGCAAACCTGTTTTTCAATGTGATCGCCAAACGTTATGAGAAAGGGAGCCTGATCTTGACGAGCAATCTGCCCTTTAGCCAGTGGGCCAGCACCTTTGCCGATGATCAGACACTGACGGCAGCTATGCTCGATAGACTGTTACATCATGCACACATCGTTCAGATCAGCGGTGAAAGCTATCGTTTGAAAGAGAAACGCAAAGCGGGGGCCACA
>NZ_JAPCIZ010000186.1:0-1830 GCF_027707725.1 Aeromonas sp. QDB25
TGATGCACGACGCTGCGGCGTGGATGTCCGCCAAGGGAACGCCCGCCTGGGACGTCGCGCGGATCGACCGGACATTCGCGGAGACCTTCGTCCTGAGATCCGAGCTCCTAGTCGCGAGTTGCAGCGACGGCATCGTCGGCTGTTGCACCTTGTCGGCCGAGGATCCCGAGTTCTGGCCCGACGCCCTCAAGGGGGAGGCCGCATATCTGCACAAGCTCGCGGTGCGACGGACACATGCGGGCCGGGGTGTCAGCTCCGCGCTGATCGAGGCTTGCCGCCATGCCGCGCGAACGCAGGGGTGCGCCAAGCTGCGGCTCGACTGCCACCCGAACCTGCGTGGCCTATACGAGCGGCTCGGATTCACCCACGTCGACACTTTCAATCCCGGCTGGGATCCAACCTTCATCGCAGAACGCCTAGAACTCGAAATCTAACGTCCGTTCGGGCATCGAGGTCCATGTCGGGGTGGGACGGGCCCGTGGCTTCAAGATCACTTGCAGTCCGACCGCGATGTCTTGGTTGCGCGAGAGGTTGTCGACAGGCCATGCTGAGTGTGCGATGGTTGATCGCTTCCTCGCCGCTCTCCACGGCGACGATGGCCGCCGCCATCAGCAAGTGCGCCAGTTCCCCTATGGTGCCCTCGCTGCGTGTGAGCAGGTAGCGAGCCATGTCCAGCGTGGCAATTGGGGAAGGCCGGCGCAGCGGGAGCGAAGCGGCGAAGCTGGCCAGCAGTGAGCAGCAATCGTCGTTGGCCTCCCATACCGGCAGCATCATCGGCTCGAAGCGATTTTCCAACTGGTCATCGGAGCGGATGGCTAGGTAGGCGTCGCGCGTGCCTACCCCAACCAACGGGATGCGCAGTTCGTTGCCGAGGAAGCGCAGCAGGTTGAGGAATTCCCGGCGGTTGACGCTGTTGCCGGCCAGCACGTTGTGCAGCTCGTCGATCACCAGCATGCGCACGCCGACCTTGCGCAGCAGTGCCAGAGCCAGTTGCTCCATTTCCGGCAACCGTGGGCGTGGGCGCAGCGGCGCGCCCATCGCGGCGAGCAGCGCGACGTAGAAGCGGATCACGGACGGCTCGGACGGCATCTGCACGACCAACACCGGGATGTGCTCCTGGTCGGCGTCGGAGCTGGCCGGGTGGGTGCGGCGGAACTTCTCGACGATCATCGACTTGCCATTGTTGGTCGGGCCAACCAGCAGCAGGTTGGGCATGCGTTGCTTGTTTGGCCACGCATAAAGGGCTTCCAGCCGGTTCAGCGCCTCGACTGCGCGCGGATAGCCGATCCAGCGGTCGGCGCGAAGGCGCTGGATGCGCTCGTCCGCCGGAAGACGGGCCAAGCCCTGGGCCGCCGGCAGCAGGTGGGACAGGTCGATGATGGGATATTCGTCCACGGCTACCACTCCTCAATCTGGTCGAACGGTTTGGCGGGTGGCAAGTTGTCTGCCTGCGGGTCGGCAATATCCGTATCCGGCGGAACGGGCTTGTCCGGCCGAGCTGATGTCTTGAGGTGCTGGCGGCGATCCGCGTCACGCCGCGCCTTGCGTGTGGCCTTCTGCGCGCTGGTCACAATCTCACGCATCTGGCCGATCATGCGGAACAGCGCCGACTCATCCACCTGTTCGCGCCCTTGCTGCCGCAGTTTCGCCAGCGCCTGCCGTTGTTCCCAGAGGGTGACAGCCGGATGCGACAAGGTACGGTAGGGAATTTCCAGGTAATGCTGTCCCTCCGGTTCCAGGACCCAGATACGGCTGATGTCGCGCGGATCGCGCCGGATCAGAAAGGACGGCCAGCGTTCACGCCGCGCAATCCACGGCTTGAGCGCATCG
>NZ_JAPCIZ010000187.1:0-1784 GCF_027707725.1 Aeromonas sp. QDB25
CCGAAGGAAGTGCGCACTAAAGTAGCGTAAACAAGACACCGGTTTGAGGCCGGTGTCAGGTGATAACTAGATCTATACAATCAAATCAAGTATGAACTTCTACAAATAAACTCAGCATATGCAGACCTTATTTACACAGGCCTAATTTATGATCGTGCTCTCTGCTGCCACAGGTTTATCGCATCTTGAACAACTGGTGACGGAGATTCATCTCTTGGCCCTGTTATTTGCGGCCTTCCCCGTTTACGTTTTACCGCTGTCTGTGTAGCTTCATTGGCAATATCGGCAAGTTCTAGCCTATCTAATTGTGCCTCCATCCGTTCACCACTGACATCCAACAGCGCCTTGTAATACTGTTCTTCCCCCAGTCGATTCGGCTTTACCTTGTCTGGATGTGGCCCACGACGTCGGTTGGCTGTCGGGGTGTTCGGCAAACTACGTGAACGCACATCATCCCGCATCGTCTGTACTTCCTGAGCCATCTGCAAAACGTGGCCAAGCCGCTTGTTATCGACAATAGCCCCCTGATTGACCGGTGCAAGCCGATCATTAATGCAGTAATCCAACAGGTTGCCATCAGGGCCACGTAATTCAACCCGATCATCGCAATAGTGATAAACCACAATTTCTCGTCCAATCAGACGGCGTTGGGAAGGCGTATCCATCAACAGATATTGCACCTTGTCATATTGCGTCGTAAGCCGTTTTGAGATCAGCCTTGGCTCTTTCCAAAGCAGGATATGATCCAAATTATCATGTGGGCTCAAGGGGCGATGTACATCCAGTTCATGCAATGGAGCTTTGCCAAAACGTCGGTTGTAATCAGCGATAAAGTCCGGTAGCCATTTATTAGCATCGTCTATCGAGCTGATGCCAGCTAACCTCAACTCCTTCACCAACCTATCCTGTAAGGTCAGGTGTGCACGTTCGACACGTCCCTTGGCTGCACTGCTATGGGCACAGAACCCCTCGATATTGAGTTCGTCCAGGGCTCGCGCAAACTGTGTTTGTCCCTCACCACGGGAGGACTTGTGATTCACCCTAAAAACGCTGGCCTTGTCGCTGTAAAGGGCCAGTGGCTTGCCATGTGCGCTCAGATGATCGCGCAAGGTACTAAAATAGGCGAATGTAGACTCGGAATACACAAACCGCAGAGCAGTGATCTGGCTAGTAGCGTCATCCACGAACACGATGGCAGTACATGCAGGCCCTCTTTCCTCAAACCATCGGTGATCACAACCATCGATCTGGATCAATTCGCCGAAGCAAGCACGCCGGTAGCGAGGCTGTTGGATTCTTGGAGGGCGTTGCCGCCGTGGCACCCATAGTCCCATATTGATCATCAGCTGGCGTACCGTAGACACGGCAAGGTGGAGATCGTGCAGCTCGGCCAGCTTTTCTGCTGCGAGGGTAGGGCCGAAGTCGGGGTAATGCTGTAAAATCAGTTGCCCAGCTAGTTCCTTCATGCCGGTCGGCAACTGGTGATTACTGGGCTTACCAACGCGCAGTGATCGTAATCCTAGCGGCCCCTCCACCCGATAACGCGCCAACAGGTTGTAGACCTGTCTGGTACTCAGATTAATGCGTTGTGCCGCGATACTGGCAGTCAATCTACCCTCTGCAAGGGCTTCAATGGTCTTTAACCGATCCACTTCCTTCATGGTAAACACTCTCTCACGATGGGGCACAGGCAGTCTCCTTAGTGATGGCGGGTATCCTTCCATCAGACCGATTGTGCAATTTCAAATCAACCCAATCGTGAAATTACAACTCAACGCTTACAA
>NZ_JAPCIZ010000188.1:0-1778 GCF_027707725.1 Aeromonas sp. QDB25
AATCAGGCCGCCCGATGAAGCAGGAACCCGGTACTGCGCGAGCAGCTATCACCCAGTAATGGGAATCCCCCTCCTGTGACGCGAAGCGCTAAGGTGGGGGAGGATGTCAACCGATAGCGGGCTGTCTCAATCAGTTCCATGGCCTTGCTGATCTGCTGCTGCACGTTACAGGTCATCGGTACGCTCCCATGAGTAGGGGATGACGGGGTGCCTATCCGTGGCGGACATCAATCGTTAGATGTTAAAAGGCCCGCATTGGTACGGGCCTCTTGAGGGTTTAGCTCTGGCTTGATCAGCCAAAGTTCTGATCATCCCACGACTCATAATTACCGTCATATTGCGGCTCAGGCTGCTGTTGGGGTTGCTGACGCTGACCCGCCTGCCCCTGCTGACGCTGACCCTGCTGGTTCTGCTGGGGTGGACGCTGTCCTTGCGGGTTGGGATTGCTTGAGCGCTGGCCCTGCTGGGTTTGCTGGGGTGGGCGCTGGCCCTGTGTATTCTGCTGGCGCTGACCGCCCTGCTGCTGTTGGCCGCCCTGCTGCTGGTTCTGTCCTTGGCCGCCCTTGCTGGCCCCGAGCATGAGCATCTGGCCACTGAAACCATCGACCATGATTTCCGTGGTGTAGCGTTCGATACCCTGCTGATCTTGCCACTTACGAGTCTGGAGCTTGCCCTCGACATACACCTGCGAGCCCTTATTGAGGTGTTCACCTGCTATCTCAGCCAGCTTGCCCATGAACACCACTCGGTGCCACTCTGTACGCTCTCGATCTTCCCCAGTCTGCTTATCACGCCAGCTCTCCGAGGTAGCCACTGTGATGTTGGTGACGGTACCACCGCTTGGCAGTTGACGGACTTCAGGCTCCTGGCCCAGGTGACCAATGATCTGCACTTTGTTCAGCGAACGCATAGGTGTTTACCTCAATTGAGACAAGGAAGGGTGTAGCTCAGCTCCAACCAACGGGAAGCTGTGGCATTTATCAGGGATTTTCGTTGCATCTCGCGCCGATGCGGGCCGGTCCAAAAGTCACCAGAGCCAAAGCTCATCCCGGCATTCTCGGCCTTTTGCAGCGACTCAGCATCAAAGAGCTCGACATGGACACCACCGGTTTTCAGGTGGCTGACCGTGTAACCGCCAATGGCCTCACCCAGGCCGCCCTTGAGCAGCTTGCGGCGCAGTTCAGGCACCTTGTCAGCACCGAAAAAGGTGAAATCATCGCTCTCATAGAGCAGATCCGCGGTGACCCGCTCGATGACGCCCTTGGTACCGGCTAATCGGATTTGGCCTTGATAGTGGACGTAGAGCTGCAAGGTGCCATCTTCCCCGGTGAGCAGGCTCACATGGCGTGCTGTCGGAGCCCAGGACAATCCCGACGTGAACACAGTCGAAAACATATCGACCAGCTGGCCAGTGCGGGTTCGGGTAGAAGCTGGGTTGTGCAGGACCACCCGCATGAATTGGTTGGCCTCGGTACTAAACCGCTCCTGTGCCACCGCATCCTTGGCCACTTTAGGCCGCAGGGCCTTGAGGGCTTCGTAGAGGGAGTCTTTGATACTCATAGCCACCTCACTCACATTCGATAAACATACATTACAGCGTTAATCGCCAGAGTTCAACGTTTTTGTGAGTTATGGAAATTAAAAAAACGGCGCACTGGGGCCGCCGTCTCTTTAGCAGATGCCCCGTAAACCCTCGCCCAATCGGGCGGGGATATAAGGGGCGGTAACTCAATGTTTTCTATTGAGTGGTAATATTTTTACTGTATATAATTACAGTA
>NZ_JAPCIZ010000189.1:0-1726 GCF_027707725.1 Aeromonas sp. QDB25
TCAGGATTAACGTACGTGATATGGCTTTGAGGGGAGGTAGTCGAAAGAATATTGGCATCTTTTGGGAGTTCTAAGTTTCGACCCGTCACTGGTAAATTCTGGCGCATAAGAGCCTCAAGAGTTGGCTGTTTTATTTTATTGTGTTCGGCATTAAGCCCAATTTCTTTAGCGTTACGATAAAGCTAGCATGGACACGATAGGTGCAGCAAGTTAAGGGTTGCATTGCGCATGTAAATCTAGGTTATACCCTAACTGGATGTCAGGCAGGGCCGCGCCGCTTCGTCAGAATAGAGTCATCTTTCGCATTTTTTGACACATGCCTGCGAAGGTCATAGATTTCAGCCTGACAGAAACGGGGTTTGAGGCACAACGGAACAGAAGGAGCACTTAAGCCGCCTTCAACCAAGGAGACATCGTGCAGGGGCACCGCATCGGCTACGTCCGGGTCAGCAGCTTTGACCAGAACCCGGAACGCCAGCTGGAACAAACCCAGGTGAGCAAGGTGTTCACCGACAAGGCATCGGGCAAGGACACCCAGCGCCCCCAGCTCGAAGCGCTGCTGAGCTTCGTCCGCGAAGGCGATACAGTGGTGGTGCACAGCATGGATCGGCTGGCCCGCAACCTCGATGACCTGCGTCGCTTGGTACAGAAGCTGACTCAGCGCGGCGTGCGCATCGAGTTCCTGAAGGAGGGCCTGGTGTTCACTGGCGAGGACTCGCCGATGGCCAACCTGATGCTGTCGGTGATGGGGGCCTTCGCTGAGTTCGAGCGCGCCCTGATCCGCGAGCGGCAGCGTGAGGGCATCGCCTTGGCCAAGCAGCGTGGCGCGTACCGGGGCCGCAAGAAAGCCCTGTCCGATGAGCAGGCTGCTACCCTGCGGCAGCGAGCGACGGCCGGCGAGCCCAAGGCGCAGCTTGCCCGCGAGTTCAACATCAGCCGGGAAACCCTCTACCAGTACCTCCGCACGGACGACTGACACATGCCGCGTCGCTTGATCCTCTCGGCCACGGAGCGGGACACCCTGCTTGCGCTGCCGGAAAGCCAGGATGACCTGATCCGCTACTACACCTTCAACGACTCCGACCTGTCGCTGATCCGCCAGCGACGCGGCGACGCCAACCGCCTCGGCTTCGCCGTGCAGCTCTGCCTGCTGCGCTACCCCGGTTACGCGCTGGGAACCGACAGCGAGCTGCCCGAGCCGGTCATCCTGTGGGTGGCGAAGCAAGTCCAGGCCGAGCCGGCGAGCTGGGCAAAGTACGGCGAGCGCGACGTGACCCGTCGCGAGCATGCCCAGGAACTGCGCACCTACCTGCAACTGGCCCCGTTCGGCCTGTCCGACTTCCGCGCCCTGGTGCGCGAGCTAACCGAGCTGGCCCAGCAGACCGACAAAGGCTTGCTGCTGGCCGGTCAGGCCCTGGAGAGCCTACGGCAGAAACGACGCATCCTGCCGGCGCTGAGCGTGATTGACCGGGCCTGCTCGGAAGCCATTGCGCGAGCCAATCGGCGGGTCTACCGCGCCCTGGTCGAACCACTCACGGACTCGCATCGGGCCAAGCTGGACGAGCTGTTGAAGCTCAAGGCCGGCAGCAGCATCACCTGGTTGACCTGGCTGCGCCAGGCACCGCTGAAACCCAACTCTCGGCACATGCTGGAACACATCGAGCGGCTGAAGACATTTCAGTTGGTGGACTTGCCCGAAGGCCTGGGCCGGCACATCCACCAGAAC
>NZ_JAPCIZ010000190.1:0-1722 GCF_027707725.1 Aeromonas sp. QDB25
CCGTCATTCCGCACCTGATTTTGCTATTTTCAGTGCTTGACGGCGATCGGCCGTTCTGATCTATTACTCTCTTTTGCAGGTAGATCATCATGGCCGCACCCGCTATCTCGATCCGTAACCTCGATCACCTTGGTTTGGTCGCCGCACTCTGCCAGGAACTGGGCATTGCCCGCATGATCGATGCCTTGCTCCCCAAAACCCCGCCTTTCAAGGTCTCACATGGTGAAGCCTTGGTCGCCATGATAGTGAACGGCCTCGGCTTTCACAGCAGCACCCTGCACATGTTCCCGCAATTCTTCGCTAACAAGCCGGTTGAGCGCCTGATTGGCCCCGGGATCTGTGCTGATGACCTCAATGATGATGTGCTCGGTCGCTGTCTCGATGCCCTCTTTGAGGCCGATGTCAGCGCCTTGTATCAGGTGATGGCGGCGCAAGTTGTCGAGCGGCTGGGGCTCAAAAGCACCGCAGTGCACCTCGATATTACCAGCTTCCACGTCGATGGCGCCTATGACTGTGCCGATGGGGATCTGGTCGGTAAGCTGCAACTGGTGCGTGGTTATAGTCGTGATCACCGGCCAGAGCTGAATCAAGTGATCCTTGAGCTCATCTGTGAAAATCAGGCCGGCCTACCTGTCTATATGCAGGCCCTGAGCGGCAATAGTAATGACACCAAAGCCTTTGCCCAGACCGTTCGTCGCCATTTGAGCAGTCTCAAGGCCGCGCAGGAGTGCCGTTATCTGGTCGGCGATGCCGCACTGTACTGCGCCGATACCTTGCAATTACTGGCGCAACAGCAGCAACTATTTGTGACCCGGGTGCCCGTCACTCTCAATGAGGCAAAGCAGGCCGTGGCAACCATAGGTGCACAACCGCTGACCGCTCTGGGCAATGGCTATCATGGCCGTTGGCAACACGCGAATTATGCCGGGGTCGCGCAACGTTGGTTGCTGGTGCGCAGCGAACAAGCCAGCCACCGCGAGCAGCAGACATTGGCCAAAAACCTGCTCAAAGACAGTACCCGCGAGCTCAAAGCCTTCGCCAAATTGTGTGCCCGACGCTTTGCTTGTGAGGCGGATGCCCAAGCTGAGTTGAGCTGTTTTACCGCCAGCTTGATGCTGCTGCAACTGGATGCCAAAGTGGTAGGTGAACCCGTTTATACAGGACGTGGCAGACCCAAGCGTGGCGAAGAGCCAATTGGCCATCAGTTTCAAATCACTGGGTTGGCGGCAACTAGCCTGGCTTGCGTTGAAGAGGCCCGCAACCAGACCGGGGTGTTCATCCTGGCGACCAATGACCACAGCGATACGCTGACCATGGCCGAACTTTTGGCCACCTATAAAGCGCAGCAGAATGTCGAACGGGGCTTTCGTTTTCTCAAGAGCCCGGAGTTTTTAACCTCCTCACTGTACCTGAAAAAGCCGGAGCGGATTGAAGCGTTGCTCATGGTGATGACCTGTAGCCTGATGATTTACGCAGCGTTGGAGCACCGGATCCGGCAGGGATTAGTGGAGCAGAATCGCAGTGTGGCGGATATGAAAAAGAAACCGACCCAGCAGCCGACGGCCCGTTGGATCTTTTTGCGCTTTGGTGGCATCCATGAATATCGACTGGGAGAAGCTCCGCCACAAGTAACGGAGCTAACAGGAGACCAGCAGATCATTTTGGAGGTATTGGGTGAGCGCTATCGGCAAATTTATTCCTAAATCAGGTGCGGAATGTCGG
>NZ_JAPCIZ010000191.1:0-1676 GCF_027707725.1 Aeromonas sp. QDB25
AGAACGGCCGATCGCCGTCAAGCACTGAAAATAGCAAAATCAGGTGCGGAATGACGGTTACATGGCGATAGCCAGACTGGGCGGTTTTATGGACAGCAAGCGAACCGGAATTGCCAGCTGGGGCGCCCTCTGGGAAGGTTGGGAAGCCCTGCAAAGTAAACTGGATGGCTTTCTTGCCGCCAAGGATCTGATGGCGCAGGGGATCAAGATCTGATCAAGAGACAGGCCTGAAGGTCATTGGAGGTCTGCGTCCTAAGCGGCAGCAGTAATGCGTATTGCAGCCGTAGGATAACTTTCGAGGAAAAAGACTGGGCCCAAAAGTACTGGCGACCGATTTCTCACATGTCGAACTCACACTATCGCGCCAGAATAGTTGTTCATGTTTTTCCCATTGTCGTCGGTAATGCTGCGGTAGCAGTCGTAGAGTTTGAACGGGCGTCCGTCAAGCCCTCCCGACCCACACAGGACTGACGAACGCCTAAATGAGGTGCGCCGGCCAATGCTAACATTGAAGCAATGTCAGCACTGAAAGCCTGCGCCGCACTACAGTCGGTTATCTGATCTGAAACCGGGAAGCTGATTGGCGCAAGGCTTCGGAGTGCATCTGAAGCTGATCAGCGGAGGACACAACATCACATATCGCGGCATAGTTTCGCTCCGACATCTGGGCGATGTTTTCGACACTCTTGGCGATCTCATTATTTGCATAGCTTTGCTCGCGTAGCGAGGTAGAAATGCTATCGATTGCCGCCAGAACACTGTCGGTACTGCCATGAATGGTCGCCATCGAGTTCCCGGTATTGCCGACAAGTTCCATGCCCACATTGACCATGACTGTTCCCTGCGCCATGCTTTCCACCGCCTGCATCGTACCGGTACGAATCGCTTCGATCATCGCGGCGATATCCTGGGTGGACAGTTTCGTGCGTTCTGCCAGCTTTCGCACCTCGTCGGCAACCACGGCGAAGCCGCGCCCTTGCTCTCCCGCTCTTGCGGCTTCTATGGCTGCATTGAGCGCCAGAAGATTGGTTTGATCGGCAATTTCCTTGATGACATTGACAATATCGGCGATTTTGTGGGATTGGTCGTCAAGCGTTTGCATGAAGATAGATGACTGATTGACGTTTTCGACGATTTTGTTCATTTCAGCTATGGTTTTTTGGGCAAAATGCTCCCCTTCCTCTGCCATATGCTTTGAATCAATGGCGCTCTTGTTTACGTCTGCAGTGTTGTCCGATATGTGGCTGATGCTAACGGTCATCTCTTCAACAGTCGCCGCGACAGTCGCTGCTGCGTCTGTCTGCTGGTTGGTTGCATCCTGCACCTGATGCGATGAGGCCGACAACTGCTTAGCTAATCCGGCCAACTGAACCGTTGCTACGACGATTTGTTCGACCATCTCACGCAGCCCGTCCTGCATCGATTTCATGGAAGCCAGCAGGCTTGCCGTGTCGTTGGGCTGGAGGTTGATGGCTGTTGACAGATCACCTTTGGCTATTCTCTGGGCAACCTTGGCGGCGTACTCGGGCTCCCCGCCCAAGGTTTTTAGCAGATTGCGTACAATCGCAAAGCAAATCCACAGGGTCAGGCCGACAGCTACCAGAAGCAGGCTGGCGTACGAAACGAATGCATCACGATCTGCATCCATATTCGCGTGGATTTCCTGCTGGATATCC
>NZ_JAPCIZ010000192.1:0-1674 GCF_027707725.1 Aeromonas sp. QDB25
CGGCGTTTTTCAAGATAGTTGTCGCGCAAAGCTGTTTTAAGCAGCCTCTTTTTGCTCCGGCTCGGGTTTCTCGGGCCGCTCCGGATTTAGCATCACGGCACCGATAGGTGTCCAGTCTCGCGTCTTGCCACTCCACCTCGCTGGGTGTTGTGCTCGGGCGGCCTGGTACACAGCATCCCGTTTCGCCAGCAGGGCTTTATCGTCACCCCGATGCCGCTCGTTGGGTGTGACGAAGCGGATACGGCTATGCCGGTGCTCTTCGTTATACCAGGCCATAAAGTCGCGCACCCACTCCCTGGCCGCTTCCAGACTGGCAAAGCCGTCTGATGGCCACTGCGGACAGTACTTCAGCGTCCTGAACAATGACTCCGAGTACGGATTATCGTTGCTGACCCGAGGCCGTCCCCGCGAGGGCGTGACACCCAGGTCATGCATCTTGGTCAGCAGCGTGACTGACTTCATTGGCGCGCCGTTGTCCGAGTGCAAGACCAGCGGCTGCTTCCAGCACTGCTCGCGGATGATGCTCCGTTGCAGCAACGCCGCCGCCCGTTCACCGCACTCTTGCTCATGCACTTCCCAGCCCACCCCTTTGCGGCTGTAGATGTCCTCTATCAGATAGAGGTAGTAATACTGGCCGCGCACGAGTGACGGCAAGTAGGTGATATCCCAGGACCACACTTGATTGGGCCCAGTCGCGGTATGGCTGGTTGGTACCGGCACATGACGCGGTGGCTGGCTACGGCCACGCCTGTGCTGCTGGTCAGCCGCCCGCAAGATGCGATAGAAGCTCGACTCACTGGCCAAGTAGCGCCCCTGGTCGGCCAGCCGTGGCACAATTTGACTCGGCGGCAACGAGGCGAACTCCTGGCTATTGCAGACGTCCAGCACGGCCTGCCGCTCCTCTGGGCTCAATGCATGAGCAGGTATGGAACGAACCGCATCCGGTCGCCTATCGGCACTCAGCTCAGGCCCGGCCAACCAGCGCTGGAGCGTGCGCAGACTCAGCCCCAACACCTCGGCCGCAGGATGCTTGCGGGCGCCAGCTTCAAGCGCTTCGCGCCACCATGCAACGTATTGCTGCCGCTCTGGCAACGAGGTCAGTTGTCCTCGTCGACGTTGCTCCAGTAGGCATCGAGCTTTTTTTGCAATATCAGCAGAGCTGCCGCCTCGGCCAGGGCCTTGTCTTTGCGCCGCAGCTCTTGCTCCAGTTGCCGGATACGCTTCTTGTCCGCTTTGGCCTGTGCCTTCTCCGCCTGTTGTAAGGTACGAGCGGATTGCTGGCCCAGAATACAGGCTTGGCGCCATTGCTGGACTTGCTCGGGATAGAGACCCTTACGGCGGCAGTACTCACTGAGTTCAATCTCGGAAAGCGCAGCGGTTTCCAGCACGACGGCGAACTTGGCCTCGGCGGGCCATTCATCGGTCAGTTTGTTGTCCCCGGGCACAGGAGACCCTCCGTCTTTGGCGTGTTTGCGCCAATTATACAGAGTGACCTCGCTGATGTTTTCCTGCCGAGCCAACTCGGCCACCGACATATTGATGGGCGGCAGCAGCTTCTTGAGCAAAGCAGCCTTGCGCTCACTTGAATAACGAGCCATTCGACACTCTTTATCCGCCCCCGGTCTTCACATTTAGATTATTCAGATTAGGCGACAACTATTCTGACACCGGGGG
>NZ_JAPCIZ010000193.1:0-1568 GCF_027707725.1 Aeromonas sp. QDB25
TGATATATCTCCCAATTTGTGTAGGGCTTATTATGCACGCTTAAAAATAATAAAAGCAGACTTGACCTGATAGTTTGGCTGTGAGCAATTATGTGCTTAGTGCATCTAACGTTTGACGTGAGGGGCCGCCGTAGCGGCGAAGCCGCGAAGGGAACCCGCAAGCGCAGCTTGTGGGCGGTCCCTCTCGACGGAATGGTTAGATGCGACCGTTTTAGTGAACACTTGCCTTAGATAGCAAGTTGAGCACAGCAACGCCGCTGATAATGAAGCCGACACCAACAAATCCCCACATATCTAGTTTTTGACCATGCAAAACCCATGCAATCGCAGTGACCAAGACGATCCCGAGGCCCGACCAAACTGCGTAGGCGATTCCAACAGGAATCGATTTGAGTGTCAGCGACAGGAAATAAAAAGCAGCAGCGTATCCCGGCTCGACTACCTGATCGAGTTTCGAAGATTTCCAATTCAGTAGGAGTTCCGATCCACGGTTCACTAATCTTTCCGTGGACGGTAAAATCTTTGAAAGCCTTTCTACTGTAAACGACAGTGCAATGCATTTTACTACGCTCAACTATACCATCTTTCGGCACTTTCAATGCATTAGCTAGTTCAATCAATTTATCTTGTGTATCTGTGGAGAAATGTACCCCAATATACGTACCATCCTTCCCTAATGTTGTAATTTTTGTTTTCTGTTCTAACAAAATTTCTGACAAATGTCGTCCCATTGTATTATCCTTTAATTGTGTGGGTTTTTGTTTCCAAATATATTATGAATATATGTATTAAATATTAGTCCACCGTCGCCCACTTTCTTTTCATATAATTGGAAATTATTTAATAACTTCTTATATGGGAAATGACGATCACATCCATATGTCCCCGGAATTTGTGTCATATAAACACAATCCGCCAGTTGCAGCCCTGATGAAAAAATACTCTCACCCCCTATAAAAAACACATCCCCTTGTATATTATTTGAAATATCTAAAGCATCATTGATACTGGTTGCAATATGTACGTTGTCGTACTCATATGATATTGGGGTACTTGTTACTACAATACACTGCCTATCGGGTAGAACTTTCTTCCCGTTAGCATATGTCAAAAGGTCGTCAAAGGTCTTTCGACCCATGATACATACATGACCTTTTGTAGTATTCTTAAAAAACTTAAAATCTTCTGGATAATGCCATGGGATTTTGCCATCTTTACCGAATCCGTATTCCTCGTCCACTGCTACAATCAAATTAATCGTTCTCACTACATACCTCGTTGTTACTCTTCTTTAAACTATCAACATCTAAAGATCGTGCTTCACTTATATAGAATAGTTGAGTATAGGAAGTATAAACCACCTTTTTGCTCCTCATCCGAAGTATCTTACCTGAAATTCCCTCACTCGTTTACCGCTCAAGCCCCAATTTTAACTGCCGGTCCAGCCTAAACCGCTCTCATATACAGGACCTTAAGAAAACACTTCATTTGAAATTCCTTCTAAGGTCCTGTTCTGTATCGATTTTCGCTGCTTGGTTCGACGGGCATTTTTCGCCAAGTAAACGGCA
>NZ_JAPCIZ010000194.1:0-1548 GCF_027707725.1 Aeromonas sp. QDB25
AAGTCTGCTTTTATTATTTTTAAGCGTGCATAATAAGCCCTACACAAATTGGGAGATATATCATGAAAGGCTGGCTTTTTCTTGTTATCGCAATAGTTGGCGAAGTAATCGCAACATCCGCATTAAAATCTAGCGAGGGCTTTACTAAGCTTGCCCCTTCCGCCGTTGTCATAATCGGTTATGGCATCGCATTTTATTTTCTTTCTCTGGTTCTGAAATCCATCCCTGTCGGTGTTGCTTATGCAGTCTGGTCGGGACTCGGCGTCGTCATAATTACAGCCATTGCCTGGTTGCTTCATGGGCAAAAGCTTGATGCGTGGGGCTTTGTAGGTATGGGGCTCATAATTGCTGCCTTTTTGCTCGCCCGATCCCCATCGTGGAAGTCGCTGCGGAGGCCGACGCCATGGTGACGGTGTTCGGCATTCTGAATCTCACCGAGGACTCCTTCTTCGATGAGAGCCGGCGGCTAGACCCCGCCGGCGCTGTCACCGCGGCGATCGAAATGCTGCGAGTCGGATCAGACGTCGTGGATGTCGGACCGGCCGCCAGCCATCCGGACGCGAGGCCTGTATCGCCGGCCGATGAGATCAGACGTATTGCGCCGCTCTTAGACGCCCTGTCCGATCAGATGCACCGTGTTTCAATCGACAGCTTCCAACCGGAAACCCAGCGCTATGCGCTCAAGCGCGGCGTGGGCTACCTGAACGATATCCAAGGATTTCCTGACCCTGCGCTCTATCCCGATATTGCTGAGGCGGACTGCAGGCTGGTGGTTATGCACTCAGCGCAGCGGGATGGCATCGCCACCCGCACCGGTCACCTTCGACCCGAAGACGCGCTCGACGAGATTGTGCGGTTCTTCGAGGCGCGGGTTTCCGCCTTGCGACGGAGCGGGGTCGCTGCCGACCGGCTCATCCTCGATCCGGGGATGGGATTTTTCTTGAGCCCCGCACCGGAAACATCGCTGCACGTGCTGTCGAACCTTCAAAAGCTGAAGTCGGCGTTGGGGCTTCCGCTATTGGTCTCGGTGTCGCGGAAATCCTTCTTGGGCGCCACCGTTGGCCTTCCTGTAAAGGATCTGGGTCCAGCGAGCCTTGCGGCGGAACTTCACGCGATCGGCAATGGCGCTGACTACGTCCGCACCCACGCGCCTGGAGATCTGCGAAGCGCAATCACCTTCTCGGAAACCCTCGCGAAATTTCGCAGTCGCGACGCCAGAGACCGAGGGTTAGATCATGCCTAGCATTCACCTTCCGGCCGCCCGCTAGCGGACCCTGGTCAGGTTCCGCGAAGGTGGGCGCAGACATGCTGGGCTCGTCAGGATCAAACTGCACTATGAGGCGGCGGTTCATACCGCGCCAGGGGAGCGAATGGACAGCGAGGAGCCTCCGAACGTTCGGGTCGCCTGCTCGGGTGATATCGACGAGGTTGTGCGGCTGATGCACGACGCTGCGGCGTGGATGTCCGCCAAGGGAACGCCCGCCTGGGACGTCGCGCGGATCGACCGGACATTCGCGGAGACCTTCGTCCTGAGATCCGAGCTCCTAG
>NZ_JAPCIZ010000195.1:0-1534 GCF_027707725.1 Aeromonas sp. QDB25
GTATCTATTCACCAGGACGGGGTTGACGGCATCAGTTCTGCCGGGATGGGATAATCTGTCTTCTCGATGCACGCCCTGACCACGGCCCTCAACCACTCCTGTGGGCAGCGGCCCAATCGCTTGCCGGTCTCCACCAACGACAGGATGCGCTGGCGAAACAGCTCGCCCCGGTGAGACCACACGCCGTAGCTACCCTTGCGCCAGAGCACATAGCCACGCAGCGCCCGCTCCGCCTCGTTGTTGGTCAGCGCTATTTCGTCGTCAGTCATAAACCGCCACAGCATCTCGTCATCCCGCAGCAGCAACTGGCATCGTCCACGGTAGCGTTTGCTGCACAACAGGGCGCCGCGCTCCAACTGGCTTCGCCAGCTTTGCCGGTAACGCGCGAGCCTGCGCAGGTATTTCTGCTTGCTCAACGCACCGCTTTCCCAACGGTGCCGGGTACGAAACACCGCATCCGCCAGCAAGACCAACCGGGCACCGATGGGCTGGTTGCACTGCTCGCTACTCTCGGCGATGGCCGCGAGATTGCGGGCCACGTGGGCCCAGCACAGTTGCCGCTGGTCGGCGTCGATAAACCGGTAGCCGGCGTACTGGTCGGTCACCAGCACCCCGTCAAACTCGGCGCCCAGCAGCCGCTTGGCCGCCTCCTGACCACGGCCATAGGCCGTCATGAAGCAGACGGCTATCTTGCTCAGCGCCAGCCACATCCAGCGGCGCTCTCCACCCCGCTGATGCCGGGTCTCATCGGCATGAACGTGGGTGGCCGTCTGCACCTGCTGCTTGATGGCCTGGTAGGTCGGGGTGAGCATGGCACTCACCCGCCCCTGCGCCTCACTGATGGCGCCCCGGCTAAAACTCAGGCCGAAATGCTGTTTGAGCTGCTGCTGTATCTGGCTGACGCTCTGGTGAAACTGGCCGCTTTGCAGCGCGATGTAGCTGAGCAGATTGGCCCCCATCTGGCTGCTGCTGACGTTGTCTGGCAGTGCGGCCTGGGTCGTGCCGATACACCGTGAGCAGGTCGCACGATACAGTTGGTGTTCGGTGACGAGATAGCTCACCTCGGGCAGCTCGAACACCTGATGAACCTGATAGGGTTTGGCATGGGCCACCATGTCCCCGCCACAGCAAGCGCAATCGGCGGCAGGGTAATGCGGGACCAGGGTCAGGCGGGCATCAAGCGGATGCCGCTCGCGGCGATGTCCCTTGTGACCGGGCTGCGCCCCCCGTTGCTTGCCGGACGCCGGACGCTTGCGGGCCGGCGGCGGTGCACCGGGGCCGTCGCTGGAAGGCGGCTTGGAGGAGTTGCCGCTGTGCTGATTGAGGCGGTCCTCCAGCTCGGCGATGCGGTCGAGGAGCTTATAAATCAGCTCGTTGGCCTGCTCCAGAGTGGTGGGCATTCCCGCGGAATGCATGGTGTTTTTGCTCATGGGGGGAGCGTATCTAAGGAGCAGGATCAAGCAAGCAGGAAAGTGGGATCAAGAGACGATCGTCTCATTTTTCCTGTGTCAATACTGTTCCGGTGAATACTTAC
>NZ_JAPCIZ010000197.1:0-1461 GCF_027707725.1 Aeromonas sp. QDB25
GTTGGGGCAACCCCTGGCCGGTGCAGTGAGCTATGAGAACCCGGTCAAGGTACGGGTCAAGATCCCCAAGACCGACCACGTCAATTTTAACGCCACCAATTATGGCTTCGTGCAGTCGCCGCACAGCACCGATGCCTCCTATGCCTACTACCAATACTCTGCGTCAGCGCCCTCGTCCTATGGCTACTGGCGCTTTACCACCAAGGCGGGCCTGTATCGCGACGTCCAAACGTCGGTCGTGAATAACGTCACGCTGCTTGGCAGTGCTGCCCCCGGACCGGCCTACACCAACATGCAGTACGGTGTGGTGGGCAAGGCCATGGTCAACTCAGGCTCGGTCCGCTTTAGCGTGCCAGCGACCGTCGACCGCGTGACGATTAACGTGGCCGCCCGATCCTATCCGCAAAAAATCACGGTCAACAACGTCAACTGTATCGTGCCGATCGACGGCACCAGCTGCACGATGGACCCGCTGGTGAACTACACCAACGGCAGAGGGTACATCCCTTACACCATCAACATCACCAACACGGTCAATACCTCGCAGAGCGTTAACGTTGGCTACTTCTATACCTACTGGGATTTCAACCCGCCGGTCATTGATGACTTCAACTACGTCTCCGATGCCCGCAAGTTGCTCTTGTACGTCACGGACAACGACCGGACCGATAACTGGCAGTTGAGTGTCTGGGATACCCGCGATTTCAAGGTCAAGGCAACCAATAGCGCGAACCAAGTGTTCACCGTGCCGCTGATCTCCTACAAGGACGAGAGCTTTAAGAACAAGTACGCAGAGTTCAACACTGCCACGCTGGCCGAAGGCGTTTACACCTTCACTGCGACCGCAACTGATACCGACGGCAACGCCGCTACAAGCACGCTCACCGGGGTAGTGGTTGACTCGACCGGCCCGACTATCAACGTGACCAATAAGAGCGGGTCGATGACCAACGTGGAAACCATCAAGGATTTCCGCGTTTCCGTCACTGACACTGTCGATAACGACCCGGTCATTACCTCCATGAGCCTGACCGGCGGCCCCATCAATGACAACCTGCAGCTGGGCTTCTCGAAGCTCTCCGATGGCTACCAACCAGAAGTACCGCGCATGTTCCCCACCCTGGAAGCGGGCCAGGAATACACCTTCAAGGTGGAGGCCCGAGACAGCCAGGGTAACAAGTCCACTTTTAGTAAGACCTTCTCACTGGCCCAGAAGAACCTGGTCATGGCCGACCCCGTCAGTGTGATGGCGGTGGCGAAGTCCTTGCTGGACTCTCACGACCAACCGCTGGGAACGGTGGTGTTCAAGGGGGCGCTCACGGATGGCGGCACCCAAAGCCGTGGGCCCCAAGCCGGTTATATCACCCTGCGTAGTGACGCTGCGTTCTCGGTGATCTTCAACGGTCAGCAGGTTCAGCCCGGTGAAACCAAAGATGTCGTGATCCCGCTCGATGTGCAGGG
>NZ_JAPCIZ010000198.1:0-1431 GCF_027707725.1 Aeromonas sp. QDB25
GCAATGCTGTTCACTTAAGCGGAGCCGCATTGCGATTTACCGGAAAACGGGTCTTTGATATCTTCACCGCCCTGGGTCTCGATGGCCTGGGGCGTTTTTCTATGAACATGACGCCTATGCAGCCCCGCAACTCCGCCAACCTCCGTGGCGTATGGGCTGGCGATAACGCGCCCGCCATCACTGCCATCTGGTTCGCGATGAACTGACAGGCAAACTTAAAGCTCACCTCATTGGGCGCTCGCTGATGGGCTACGGCGGCCTGGCTGGCCTCCCGCCTGACCAGATTGTATCCAAGCAGCAATCCCCACAGCTCCTGATAGACCAAGTTCACTTTCTTGCTTCTCAGCGTGATGGCGTTGTGCTGCATCGCGCTTTTGATATCCCGGTATCCCAGCTCGATTTCCCAGCGCTCGTGGTACAGGGTCGCCACCTGAGCTGCACTGAATCGCGCCACGGGCAGGGAGGTAAAGACCGTTTTCTCCTTGCCTGCCACCTCATAGGTCACTGCGCGAACTTGCCAGTGTGTCGGCAACGCCGGGTTTTTCTTGCGAGCCTGAGGCGAGACCGTCATTTGCAACAGACGGTCACCGTCGCCATAACGCTCAAGTTCCGTGTATACCAGCCCCTTGCGTTCCGGGATGAGCCAGTGACGGTCGGTGTCTTCGGCCTGAATACGCAGCAACAGGTCGGCACCGAAGAAGCCTTTATCCAGCAGGGTCACTGACTTGTCCGGCAATGAGTGAATGAACTCGCTGGCCAGGGGGATTTCCCCTTTGCGGTACGGGCTGATGGCCGCGTTGGCAATGACATGCGAGCGGACATTCATGAGCGTGACCAACCGCAGCATCGGGTAGGGTGTCTGCCGGTTGGTTGAGGTGTTACCCGAGCCGAAATGTGCTCTGAGTTCAGGCATATCCTGGGTTCGGAACAGGGCCCCATCGATGGCAAAGACCTGTAAACCGTGCCAATGGTCTTCAGGATAACGTTCCCGCCCCCACACATCGGCGCACTGTTTGAACAGCCACTCGAGCGGCTGTTTGCCGAGTCGCTGACGGGCCTGAGACAGGGCACTGTCCGCGAGCAAGGCATCATTGGCCAACCCTTCTGCACAGATGTTGAGGCGCCGAGCGACCTCGGAGATGGGCTCATTGCGGAAAAAGGCCATCCCCACGACGAGCCACAAGACCATATCAGAAGGTAAGCGGCGTCGGCGGATAGTGGCCTTTTCAGACAAGGCGGCAGCGGCAGTAATCCATTCGTCGGGAATATGGTCGGCAAAAATGGCCAGCCGAGCCAGCATGTCGCCAGATGCCTCAACAACATCGTTCAGATCGTTTGCAATAGACATAAAAAATCCGGAACCAGTGATTGGTTCCGGATTGTCCTACAGCAGAAGGATCGGTCAATGGATCCTTAACTGATCAGCATTGC
>NZ_JAPCIZ010000199.1:0-1412 GCF_027707725.1 Aeromonas sp. QDB25
TTCGCTTGCTGTCCATAAAACCGCCCAGTCTGGCTATCGCCATGTAAGCCCACTGCAAGCTACCTGCTTTCTCTTTGCGCTTGCGTTTTCCCTTGTCCAGATAGCCCAGTAACTGACATTCATCCGAGGTCAGCACCGTTTCTGCGGACTGGCTTTCTACGAACTCCGCTTCCTTTAGTAGCCCTTGCGCCCTGAGTGCTTGCGGCAGGGTGAAGCTTTCTCTGAGCTGTAACAGCCTGACGGCAACAAATGAGAGGATCGACACCATGCGCTCCAGATTATCCGGCTCTTCCATGCGTTGCCTTTCAGCTCCTGCTCCGGTTTTCCATGCCTTATGGAAATCCTCAATCCGCCAGCGATGGGTGTATATGTCGATGACGCGCAAGGCTTGGGCTAGCGACTCGACCGGTTCGCTGGTCAACAATAACCATTTCAACGGTGTCTCACCCTTGGGCGGGTTAATCTCCTCGGCCAGCACCGCGTTGAGCGTGATATTCCCCTGTTTTAGCGTGATGCGGCCACTGCGCAGGCTCAGGCTCGCCTTGCGGGCTGGCCGATTCTTGCGTTTGCCGCGTTTATCCACCACACCCTTTTGCGGAATACTGATCTGATAGCCCCCCAGCTCTGGTTGGTTTTTCAGATGGTCATACAGATACAGCCCAGACTCTACGTCCTTACGCGGGTGTTTGGAGCGCACCACGAAGCGCTCGTTATGCGCCAGTTTGTCCTGCAGATAAGCATGAATATCGGCTTCGCGGTCACAGACTGCAATCACGTTGCGCATCATGCTGCCCATGCGTAACCGGCTGGTTGCTGCCGCTGCCAGCCATTTGCCACTCTCCTTTTCATCCGCATCGGCAGGGTCATCCGGACGCATCCACCACTCTTGATGCAGTAATCCTACGGTGCGGAATGTGGTGGCCTCGAGCAAGAGCACGGAGTGAACCCACCATCCACGGGATTTATCCTTTACCGTCCCCAGCTTGCCAAGCTCTTCGGCTACCTGGTGGCGATAACTCAAAGAGGTGGTGTCCTCAATGGCCAGCAGCTCGGGAAACTCCCGCGCCAACTTGACCGTTTGCATGGCGCCAGCCTTTCTGATCGCCTCGGCAGAGACGTTGGGATTACGGATAAATCGGTAAGCGCCTTCCTGCATGGCTTCACTACCCTCTGATGAGATGGTTATTGATTTACCAGAATATTTTGCCAATTGAGCGGCAACGTTAACCAAGCGGGCAGTACGGCGAGGATCACCGAGCGCCGCCGAAGAGAACACAGATTTAGCCCAGTCGGCCGCATGATGAAGAGCAGAAGTTAGCATGATCGTTACCATGTTGGGAGTCACATGGAAGATCAGATCCTGGAAAACGGGAAAAGTTCCGTTCAGACCGCTATTTGTGTATAAGAGTCAG
>NZ_JAPCIZ010000200.1:0-1384 GCF_027707725.1 Aeromonas sp. QDB25
TCATATACAGGACCTTAAGAAAACACTTCATTTGAAATTCCTTCTAAGGTCCTGTTCTGTATCGATTTTCGCTGCTTGGTTCGACGGGCATTTTTCGCCAAGTAAACGGCAGCCCATTCCAGACGCTCTCTTATTTCCACCAACACCCGATGAGCCACCGCTTCCAATAACGGGAACCACCAGGTTCCGCTATTTTTCGCCGCTTTCAGTGTGGATAAACCGTCCCCCATCAGCGTCTGAGCTACCCGTCTTTTCATCACCAGCGACAACAGGCTGGCCCACACCAGCCCCTCGGCAATGGCTTTCTGACCTGTCACAAAGCCCTTGAGCCGGTTGTGCGACTTCCACTCCTTAAACAGCAGCTCCACCTGCCAACGACAGCGGTACAGGCTCATCACCCGCTCTGCTGGCCATGCCTCTCGTGGCAGATTGGTCATCCAGATACAGAACCGTTTCTCCTCGGCAAACCAGCGTCGGATCAGCCGATACTCGAACTTGCCCGATTTCACCACCATATCCAGTACCTCTGCCCGACAGTGCCGCCGTCCAGCATCCTTGAGTGACAGGCCCGCCAGCTTCGGCACTTCCCGTTCGTCACCGCGCCATGCCCGGATAATCTTCGGGTTCAGGCTCTTACTACCCCTGACCAGATAGAAACCGCCCGCCTCGTTTAGTTTCGCAAAGTAGGCCATATCGATGTAACCCGCGTCCGCCAACAGCAGGCTGTTATTGAGCCGCTCGGGCTCAGGCAGGAACTGGCGCTCTGACGCCGTATCGGCAGAGACCTGCATGCAAACTGGACTTTGCTCCAATAGAGACATGAGCATATGACACTCGATTGCCGCCGGGCTAATGGTCTTGAACCTTCCCGGAAACACTTCGGCCAGGCTTTTGTGGACGGCAAAGGAAGTACCATCCTGCAACAACACCTGTTTGAATGCGCCAAGGGATGCAGTCTTCATCTGTTGGCCGATACGCAAGGCGATAGCCCGTTCAACCAGCGCCTTCATGAACAGGGCGAACGACGCTTTGCGCAACTGGTTGTGAAAGGGCTTGTAGGAAACCTGATGGGCATCAACCAGTTGCAAGGCATTGAAATGATGGTGCAATCCAGCGATACCATCGACCTGGTCGCAGCCAAGTGCCCGCAAGAGTGCAGTCACCAGCATGGCAGGCGTAATGGCTCGTTTGCGCAAGCAAAATTGGCAGTCACGGGCAATGCGGTCGAGTTCGGCAGGAGAGAGAAGTTGCTCAAGATAGTGGTTGGCATCGATAATGGTCATGGCTTCGTGCGTGGCGGTTTTGTTTGGCGATAAAATCAGATCACAATCGAAGCCATTTTTATATCTATTTCAATTGGTTGCTGCTAAAGATCCTGTACATG
>NZ_JAPCIZ010000201.1:0-1355 GCF_027707725.1 Aeromonas sp. QDB25
TAACTTTGTTTTAGGGCGACTGCCCTGCTGCGTAACATCGTTGCTGCTCCATAACATCAAACATCGACCCACGGCGTAACGCGCTTGCTGCTTGGATGCCCGAGGCATAGACTGTACAAAAAAACAGTCATAACAAGCCATGAAAACCGCCACTGCGCCGTTACCACCGCTGCGTTCGGTCAAGGTTCTGGACCAGTTGCGTGAGCGCATACGCTACTTGCATTACAGCTTACGAACCGAACAGGCTTATGTCCACTGGGTTCGTGCCTTCATCCGTTTCCACGGTGTGCGTCACCCGGCAACCTTGGGCAGCAGCGAAGTCGAGGCATTTCTGTCCTGGCTGGCGAACGAGCGCAAGGTTTCGGTCTCCACGCATCGTCAGGCATTGGCGGCCTTGCTGTTCTTCTACGGCAAGGTGCTGTGCACGGATCTGCCCTGGCTTCAGGAGATCGGAAGACCTCGGCCGTCGCGGCGCTTGCCGGTGGTGCTGACCCCGGATGAAGTGGTTCGCATCCTCGGTTTTCTGGAAGGCGAGCATCGTTTGTTCGCCCAGCTTCTGTATGGAACGGGCATGCGGATCAGTGAGGGTTTGCAACTGCGGGTCAAGGATCTGGATTTCGATCACGGCACGATCATCGTGCGGGAGGGCAAGGGCTCCAAGGATCGGGCCTTGATGTTACCCGAGAGCTTGGCACCCAGCCTGCGCGAGCAGCTGTCGCGTGCACGGGCATGGTGGCTGAAGGACCAGGCCGAGGGCCGCAGCGGCGTTGCGCTTCCCGACGCCCTTGAGCGGAAGTATCCGCGCGCCGGGCATTCCTGGCCGTGGTTCTGGGTTTTTGCGCAGCACACGCATTCGACCGATCCACGGAGCGGTGTCGTGCGTCGCCATCACATGTATGACCAGACCTTTCAGCGCGCCTTCAAACGTGCCGTAGAACAAGCAGGCATCACGAAGCCCGCCACACCGCACACCCTCCGCCACTCGTTCGCGACGGCCTTGCTCCGCAGCGGTTACGACATTCGAACCGTGCAGGATCTGCTCGGCCATTCCGACGTCTCTACGACGATGATTTACACGCATGTGCTGAAAGTTGGCGGTGCCGGAGTGCGCTCACCGCTTGATGCGCTGCCGCCCCTCACTAGTGAGAGGTAGGGCAGCGCAAGTCAATCCTGGCGGATTCACTACCCCTGCGCGAAGGCCATCGGTGCCGCATCGAACGGCCGGTTGCGGAAAGTCCTCCCTGCGTCCGCTGATGGCCGGCAGCAGCCCGTCGTTGCCTGATGGATCCAACCCCTCCGCTGCTATAGTGCAGTCGGCTTCTGACGTTCAGTGCAGCCGTCTTCTGAAAACGACA
>NZ_JAPCIZ010000202.1:0-1349 GCF_027707725.1 Aeromonas sp. QDB25
CAATGCTCTCAACTTAACGCTCCCTTATAGGACATATGCAAATGTGGCTTGCTTCGGGGCGGTCGTGGGTAGCTTCTGCCTGGCTGGATGCGGCATCGACTGCGGCCCATGGCGGCCAGGGTATCGGGCAATGCCGCCCATGCCTGAGCGATGCCGAGCAGGCACCCGGCGAGGATGGGCTTGAGTGCGCCGAATGCGTAGGTGCGATTCGGGCGGGAGCCGGTCTGGATGGCGTCGTCGGTGCCGCTGCCGCTGAGCAGTGCGCACAGGTTGTCGGCCAGGATCTTGGCGGCGAAGTCCTGCTGCAGGGCGAGGTAGTTCAACCCCGTCGTGGCCTCGAGGCGCAGACGATGCTTGATGCGCTTGAAGGCCTCCTCGACGCGCCAGCGCTGGTGATAGAGCGCGCTGAACTGCGCGGCCGGATACGACTGGGCATCGAGCAGGTTGGTCATCAGGACGCGGATCTGGCCGTTCGGAGCGATGTTGCGGATCAGGCGCACGGTGGTGGCGGTGCGGGCCAGATCGAACGTGCTGGCATCGCGTGCGGTGGGCGGCGACAGTGTGACCACGCGCTCGGCCTCGTTCGAGCGTCGGAAGTCGGCGACGCAACGCCAGCCGCTGGCATCGACGCGCAGACAGAAGGCCATGCCGTGTTGCGCCAGCGTCGCCGCCATGGTGTTGCCGACGTAACCTCGGTCGAGCACGAGCAGATCCTGCGCCGGATCGAGTGCGTCGAGCGCCTCGAACAGCATCTGCCGCTCCGAGCCGTCGGCCGGATGCAGACTGGCGTGCAGCGTGAGTTCGGTGCCCGGCAGAAACAAGGCAAACGCGTAGTGGTCCGCCGTCAGTGCGGCCGTCTTGCGTGTCGACACACGCAGGCGCGACGCATCAGCCGCCACCACGCGGCGGCCATTCCAGCGTGCCGCCTCTATGTGCGGGCGCGCCAGGTGCAGCAGGTGCGCACTGGCCAATTCGAACAGCCGGCCCGAAAACCCCTGGCGGGCCTTGCTGAAGGCCTGTGCGCTGACCTCGCGGATCCGCCCGGGCACCGCATGCAGGCGACCGAAAAAGGCGTCGAGTTCGGCTTGAACGCTCGCGCACATGCCCGAGATCATCATGGCCGCCAGGCGCGGCAGGGTGAGCTTGCGATCGCGGGTGAAGGCCCCAGGCCGAAGACGTACCTGCTCGGCCAGCGCGGGGTCGAGCAGAAAGTCAGCGAACTCGGACAGCAGCGACTCGTGGTCGAGTATTCGAGTTCATATTGTCTATTTATCAATGACTTAACGAACGCCATTTTACCCGTTTCCCATAGGGTTCACAAGGGCTATAAGCTAAAGTTGAGAGCATTG
>NZ_JAPCIZ010000203.1:0-1340 GCF_027707725.1 Aeromonas sp. QDB25
GTGACTGCTCCCCGCCGCAAGCGGCGAGGCTTCCCACTTCTTAGGCCGCTACTGCCGAATTGGCAGATTGACGCTGGCCTCCATGGGTAGAAACGACGAGTCCCGCCGCCTTTAATTCCAATATGCCTTGCTGCTGGATATTCATGGCTGCGTTGATGTCGCGGTCATGCTCTGTACCACACGCCGGACATGCCCACTGCCGCTGGTGCAGCGGCATATCCGGCATCTTGTGGCCGCAATCGCTACACAGTTTCGAGCTGGCAAACCACTGATCGAGTTTGATTAGGTGGCGACCCGCCGCTTGAGCCTTGTACTCCAGCTTCATGATGAAACCATGCCAGCCAGCATCGCCTATGGCGCGGGCCAGTTTGTGGTTTTTCATCATGTTCGCTGATTTCAATGTCTCCACGATGATCGCTTGACTATCGTCAACCATCGTGCGGGAGAGTTTGTGCTGAAAATCGGCGCGGGCATTGGCTACCCGTTCGTGCAGGGCTGCCAGTTGCCGCCTTGCCTTGCCACGGTTGGCGCTGCCCTTTTTCTTGCGAGACAGTGCCTTTTGCTTGCGCCGTAGATTGCGGCTGGCATTGACAAGGTGGCGCGGGTTATCCGTTTTCTTTCCGTTGGACTGGATGAGATAGTGGGATAGCCCCATATCACAGCCGGTCACGTCGGTGATGAAGGTGGACTTGGCCGGGGCCTCGCAGCCATCATCGCAAAGGATGGACGCATAGTATTTCCCTGTCGGGCCACGGCTGACTGTGATACTGGAGACCACGCCGATTATGTCTCGGTGAATGACCGCCCTGATGGGCGTCATCTTCGGCAACTGGATAGCGTCGGCCAGCACTTTGCCATTGGGGTGATAGCTCGATTGCCTGCCCCGTTTGCTCTTGAACGTTGGCATTCGCGCCTTGAGCTTGGGGTTGAAGAAGTTGACAAACGCCTTGTCCAGATTGATTACCGCCTGCTGCAAGGCGAGTGAATCGTACTCTTTCAGCCAGCCGTATTTGCGCGACTTTTTTGCCACTGCCAGCAAGGGCTTCAGGTCGCGTTTCGGTTTCAGTGAAACCCCGTGACGCTTGAACATGTGCTGTTGGAGATGAAGAGCTTTGTTGTACGCGAACCGCACCGCGCCGAACTGAGCATTCAAAAATGCCGCCTGTTCGTCAGTGGGGTAAATCCGTACTTTTGTGGCTCTTTTCACCGGCAAACCTTAAATGTCGAGATACTGTAATTATATACAGTAAAAATATTACCACTCAATAGAAAACATTGAGTTACCGCCCCTTATATCCCCGCCCGATTGGGCGAGGGTTTACGGGGCATCTGCTAAAGAG
>NZ_JAPCIZ010000204.1:0-1309 GCF_027707725.1 Aeromonas sp. QDB25
TGATTGATAGGGGCGATGATCCCGGAATAGTGCTGGCACAGGAGCGTGAGCAACGACTGGGGGCGGCACAATGACAATGAGCATGACAACCAAGGGGGCCGCGAGCCCCCGCTTTGTTTCTGATGTGGTGGCCGCTGCCGCTGGTCACTGGCCCGAGCTGCTGGCGGCGATGGGGATAGATACCCCGAGCCGGGGCAAGCATGGCCCCTGCCCTGCTTGTGGCGGAAAAGACCGATTCCGATTGGATGACCAAACGGGGCGCGGCACCTGGATTTGTAGCCAGTGCGGGAATGGGGATGGGCTGGATCTGGTGTGCCGGGTGCTGAGTACCACCCCAAAGGCGGCGGCCGAGTTGCTGGCCCCGCTGGTGGGTTTGTCTGCCGGTGGGCTTGACCCTGTAGAGCGGGAGCGTATCCACCAGCAGCAACAGGCCAAGGCAGACCAAGATCGCAAACGGAGCGAACAACAGCGCCAGAAGGCTGCCCGCCGTGCCGCTGCCATCGCGGGTGATGTGGCCCAAGGGGTGAGCCCATATCTCACGTCCAAGGGCTTGGAGTGGCCGCAGGCGACGATTAACCGCACCCTGATCCGTGAAGGGGGTGAGAACTACCCAGCCGGTAGCCTGGTGATCCCGCTGACCGATGAGACGGGCGAACTGGTGAACGTTCAACTTATCCGGGCTGATGGCACCAAGCGTTACCTGCATGGCGGCCAGAAGGCTGGGGCTTTCCACCGTATAGATGGTGGGGAGCTGGTGGCTATCTGCGAGGGGTACGCAACCGGGCTATCTGTTCACCTAGCTATCGGGGCGACCGTCTATTGCGCGATGGATTGCGGCAACTTGGCGGCGGTGGCCCAGATTGCCCGCCGCCAGCACCCAAAGGCCCGGATCCTGCTATGTGGCGACAATGACGCACACACCCAAGGCAACCCCGGCAAGACCAAGGCCGAGCAAGCAGCCGCAACCGTGGGCGGGCTGGTGGCCCTGCCGCCGGTTGCCGGTGACTGGAATGACTACCACCAAGCCCACGGGCTAACCGCAACCAAAGAGGCCATCATGAGCGCCAGCACAGCACCAGTCACCAGCAATCAGGTAAACGAGAAGGATCTGACAGTTGGGCAGACCCTTGGCGGAATCACCAAGAGTCAGGGCGAAACTGCCAAGCAATCCAAAGACGCCAGCCAGAAGGAAGGGGCTCCCTGGCAGGCCGAAGTTGTTCCGCTTCACCCGGTTCGCGATGACGAGACATGGAAGGGGCAGGACATGCCGGAGGGGTTCGAGATCCGTGGTAAGCGGTTGTGCGCCCTG
>NZ_JAPCIZ010000205.1:0-1307 GCF_027707725.1 Aeromonas sp. QDB25
CATGGTTCAAACACGCCAGGCATTCGAGCGAACACGCAGTGATGCCTAACCCTTCCATCGAGGGGGACGTCCAAGGGCTGGCGCCCTTGGCCGCCCCTCATGTCAAACGTTAACCTCTGAGGAAGAATTGTGAAACTATCACTAATGGTAGCTATATCGAAGAATGGAGTTATCGGGAATGGCCCTGATATTCCATGGAGTGCCAAAGGTGAACAGCTCCTGTTTAAAGCTATTACCTATAACCAATGGCTGTTGGTTGGACGCAAGACTTTTGAATCAATGGGAGCATTACCCAACCGAAAGTATGCGGTCGTAACACGTTCAAGTTTTACATCTGACAATGAGAACGTATTGATCTTTCCATCAATTAAAGATGCTTTAACCAACCTAAAGAAAATAACGGATCATGTCATTGTTTCAGGTGGTGGGGAGATATACAAAAGCCTGATCGATCAAGTAGATACACTACATATATCTACAATAGACATCGAGCCGGAAGGTGATGTTTACTTTCCTGAAATCCCCAGCAATTTTAGGCCAGTTTTTACCCAAGACTTCGCCTCTAACATAAATTATAGTTACCAAATCTGGCAAAAGGGTTAACAAGTGGCAGCAACGGATTCGCAAACCTGTCACGCCTTTTGTACCAAAAGCCGCGCCAGGTTTGCGATCCGCTGTGCCAGGCGTTAAGGCTACATGAAAATCGTACATTACGAAGCGAATGCACCATGGATAGGAAGAATGAAATGCCCAAACCCAAAGTGTGGGAAGGAAACTCCTGCCTGGCAATCGAGCGGCATGAGCGACAGTTGCCCGCATTTTTTCTGTGATACTTGCTCGAATGTAATCCATAGAGAGCAGGACCATGCATTACTGTATGAAAATGAAATCAATCAAGAGCTCTTGGATCGAATAGCAGCAACTCTTCCAGATTGCCCTTGCGGGGGTAGGTTTGTTCCTGGTGCAAACCCAAAGTGTCCGAGTTGCAAGACCGAGTACGTGCACCAATGGGATGCAGTGAAAAGGTTGAATGTACCTTTTATGCCAATCTTGGATGGTTCCTGCTTGATTCGAGATAGGCTGTATTCGTATGAAGTATGCATTGGTTCTAAACCAAAATACTGGTGGCGTTTGTTCACAAATGCCTTAACAAGTTTAGGCAAGGGACGCTCCTGACGTCGCGCCCCTGCTAAAAGCGTTAGATGCACTAAGCACATAATTGCTCACAGCCAAACTATCAGGTCAAGTCTGCTTTTATTATTTTTAAGCGTGCATAATAAGCCCTACACAAATTGGGAGATATATCA
>NZ_JAPCIZ010000206.1:0-1283 GCF_027707725.1 Aeromonas sp. QDB25
TCATGTACAGGATCTTTAGCTACAACCAATTGAAATAGATAGAAAAAAGGCTTCGTTTGTGATCTGATTTAATCGCAAAAAAAAACCGACACGCCCGAAGCCATGACTATTATCAATGCAACCCAGTACCTCAAGCAACTTCTTAGCTCTTCTGAACTCAACCGGATCGGTAAATTTACCGGTTTTTGTCAGCGACTCCGGGATATCCAGCCTGCGAGACTACTCCCGGCTCTGCTCTCAGGGCTTGGTTGCGACAAGGTGGATGGTATTGCTGGTTTGCATCGCCATTTCAATGCGTTGCAGCTCCATGATACTGACCAAATAGCGTATAAACCCTTTCACAACCAGTTACGCAAGCAGGGTTTTCCCTTGTTCATGCGCGCACTGGTTGAACGAGCCATCGCCTTACGCCTCAAGGAGTGTCTACCGGACGCCCACGGACTGGCAGGCTTTGAGCAGGTACTGCTGCAGGACGGGTCGTCATTCGCGTTACATCCGCAATTGGCAGAACATTTCCCGGGCCGATTCAATAAGCACAGCCCCGCTGCGGTAGAGTGTCATATGACCATGTCCTTGCTGGACCAGTCGCCGATATCGATGAGTATCACGGCGGATACCGAATCGGAGCGCAAGCATCTTCCGGCCGAAAATTCGTTAAATAACAAACTGTTATTGGCGGATGCCGGTTACATCAGCCGCGAGTACTTTGCTGATGTGACCAAAGCCAAAGGAAGCTATCTGGTCAGAGGGAGTCAAAATCTCAATCCCAAAGTACAGGCAGCTTACCGACAGGACGGCAGGGAAATGCCCAAGTTACTCGGAAAAAAGCTCAAGGATATCGATCGGAGAAGCTGCAGAGCCGAGGTTCTGGATCTGGATGTGAGTTCGGGAAAGTATAAATATCGACTCATAAGACGTTGGTTTGCAGAGGAAAAACGGTTCTGTATATGGATGACCAATCTTCCGCGTGAGCGATGGCCAGCCGAGAAGGTGATGGCATTGTATCGTTGCCGTTGGCAGATCGAACTGTTGTTCAAAGAGCTGAAATCACATAACCGGTTGAAGGCGTTCGCGACACGACAAAAAGCGATAGCGGAAGGCTTGATCTGGGCTAGTTTGCTGGCCTTGCTGGTCAAACGTCGGCTGGCGCTGACGCTGATTGGCAGCGCGGAGTTATCGATGCTGAAGATTGCCAAAAACAGCGCGCTTTGGTTAATGCCGATATTGGCGAGCATCATCCATGGTGCGTGGCAGGAAATAACAGAGAAGTTGGAGTGGGCAAT
>NZ_JAPCIZ010000207.1:0-1274 GCF_027707725.1 Aeromonas sp. QDB25
TATTCATCCACTGCTCGCTTCAACTGCTCCGTGTCCTCGTATTTCTCGTTGAACCAGCATTCGCTCTTTAGCAGCCCGAAGAAGTTTTCTACCACCGCATTGTCCAAGCAGTTCCCTTTGCGTGACATGCTTTGCTTCACCTCCCTTGACGATAACCGCGTCTGATAGCTGGCCATCTGATATTGCCAGCCTTGATCCGAGTGCAGCACCGGCGTGTCTCCTGGCCCCAATGTTGCCAGGGCGTCATCCAGCATCTTGTCCACCAATGGCATTCCCTGGTGCGTGGCCATCTGCCAGGCGATGATCTCGCTGTTATACAGGTCCAGCACCGGGGACAGGTATAGCTTCTGCCCTTTGAGATTGAACTCCGTCACATCGGTGACCCATTTCTGGTTCGGGGCATCGGCGTGAAAATCACGCTGCAAGAGGTTCGGGGCAATATGGCCGTATGTCCCCTTGTACGAGCGGTATTTCTTGCGGCGCAGGTTAGAGGCAAGCTCCTGTTTTCGCATGAGTTTACGCACGGTTTTATGGTTGAGATGACATCCCTCATTTCGCAGCGCCAGGGTGATCCGTCGATAACCATAACGCCCTTTATGGTGATGAAACAGTGCCTTGACCCGCTCTGCTTCATGCTCGTAGGCCTTTGTGCTGGCATCTGAGCTCATCTGCCAATAGAAGGTACTGCGTGGCAACCCGGCGATATGCAGCAGCGTGGCCAGCTTATGGTGTTGCCTTAGCCCGGAAATGACTTTTGCTTTTTCTGCTGTTTTTCCCGCGCCAAGGCATGCAGTTTTTTTAGATAGGCGTTCTCCGCTCGCAGGTATTCAAGCTCTTCCTCGGCACTGTGGAAGGTGGGATAGGGGGCGGTGAGCGGTTTGCCGGGGGGCGTCTTCTCTGAAGTCATGGTGCGTTCTGTGCGTTTATCACGGAGGGCCATGATACCGCCTTCACGATAAAGACGCTCCCACCGGCTGACGGTGCAGGCGGCGGCGATCTTGAATGTCGCAGCAGCCTTGCGAGAAGAGGCACAATTCTGCTTCATCCAAAGCAGAACTTCCTCTTTGAACTCAGCAGAATAAGCTTTGGTCGTGATGGTCAAGCCAGCTTCACCACTGACTTTCCAATGCTCGGTCCAGCGGCGAACGGCGCCATGATCGATACCAAACAGGGCGGCCGTCTTTTTGGCACCGTCATGACCACTGAGATAGTGAAGAACGACCTGACGTTTGAAGTCGGTCGAGTATTTTTGCTTTCCCATAGAAACGAAGAAC
>NZ_JAPCIZ010000208.1:0-1257 GCF_027707725.1 Aeromonas sp. QDB25
CATCGGCGTAGTAGTGGATGTGGTCGATGACAAAGCCGGTGCGGGTCAGCGTGCGCCGGAGGATCGGCAGAAAATCGACCAGGAACGAAGTAGCGCGTGTGACGACGGCCGGTACGCCGACACGCGCCACGGCCTCGGCCCAGCGCGCGGCCGGCGGTTGGAGCAGGCCGTTGTGCACCGAACCGTGGTAGGTGCCGACCGCCAATGTGAGCCAGCGCTCTAGCTCGCGCAGCGTCAGGGCGGCCTTGTTTTCGGAATCGTAGTCGCCGCGCTGGTCAGGGTTGGAGAAGGTCGTTCCCGGCAGTTCGTCGTGAATCATCTGCATCGCCGTGCCGATGATCCGTTCCACGATGCCGCCATAGTGCGGCTGTCCCAGCGGGCGATAGTCCAGCCGGATGCCATGCTGCTCGCAACCCCGGCGCAGGGCCTCGCTCTTGAACTCGGCCGCGTTGTCTAGGTAGAGCAGCAAGGGCTTGCCGCTCATCTGCCAATCCATTTCCACGTTCAGTCCTTCCAGCCAAGGGCGCTTGTCGCAGGCGACATGCACGAGGCACAGGCCAACCGAAACGGCAGACGGCGCTTCCAGCGTGACGACCATGCCGAGCACGCAGCGGGTGAACACGTCGATGGCGAGGGTCAGGTACGGGCGGCCAATAGGTTGCCGGTCGCGGTCATCGACCACGATCAGGTCGATGACCGTATGGTCTATCTGCACCTGCTCCAGCGGCGCGGTCACGGCAGGAGGCTCGCCGCCCACACCTTGTAGGTCACGAGCGGCATCCTGGCCTTCCCGCCGGCGGATGACCTTGCGCGGGTCAAGGCTAGCGATCCGTAAGGCCACGGTATTGCGCGCCGGCACTCGCAGTTTTTGAGCCTTGCACACCTGAGTGACTTCGCGGTGAAAGGCCGCTAGGCTGCGCTTCTGCTTGGTCAGGAACCGCTTTTGCAGTAGCTCGTGGATGACGCGCTCGACCGGTTCCGGCAAGCGCCCCTTACCTTTACCTCCACCGGACTGGCCGGGCACCAGATCCGTCACGAGGCCGCTGCCTTGCCGGGCACGCCGGATCAGAACGTATACCTGGCGCCGAGACAAGCCCAGCGCCTGAGCCGCCATATCGGCCGCTTCGTGCCCGACCGTCTCCGACTGCGCCAACGGACTGATGATCTCCGCACGACGGCGCGCACGCTCCCAAGCCTCATCAGGCAGAGTGGCCACGCCTTGTTCTGGAATCCGTGGGGTGTCCGTCGCCATGCTCA
>NZ_JAPCIZ010000209.1:0-1222 GCF_027707725.1 Aeromonas sp. QDB25
TGATTGATAGGGGCGATGATCCCGGAATAGTGCTGGCACAGGAGCGTGAGCAACGACTGGGGGCGGCACAATGACAATGAGCATGACAACCAAGGGGGCCGCGAGCCCCCGATTTGTAAGTGATGTGGCCGCCGCTGCCTGTGGTCACTGGCCCGATCTGCTGGCTGCTGTAGGTATCGACACCCCGCACCGTGGCAAGCATGGCCCATGCCCTGCCTGTGGTGGCAAAGACCGCTTCCGATTGGATGACAAAGGGGGGCGCGGCACCTGGATTTGTAGCCAGTGCGGGAATGGGGATGGTCTGGATCTGGTGTGCCGGGTGCTGAGTACCACCCCAAAGGCGGCGGCTGAGTTGCTGGCCCCGCTGGTGGGCTTGTCTGCCGGTGGTCTCGACCCTGCCGAGCGGGAGCGCATCCAGCGCCAGCAACAGGCCAAGACCGAGCAGGAGCGCCAGCGAGCCGAGCAACAGCGCCAGAAGGCCGCCAGACGCGCCGCTGACATCATGGCGGACACCGGGCAGGGGGAGAGCCCCTATCTTGAGCGTAAGGGCTTTGGTTCGCACCTGAGCGCAGTGAATCGAACCCTGATCCGCGAGGGCGGCGAGAACTTCCATGCCGGGTCGCTGGTGGTCGCGCTGACCGACGAGGGGGGCGCTCTGGTGAACGTTCAACTTATCCGGGCTGATGGCAGCAAGCGTTATCTGGCTGGCGGGCAGAAGGCCGGGGCCTATCACCGTATCGAGGGCGGGGCGTTGGTGGCCGTGGTGGAGGGGTACGCAACCGGGCTATCTGTTCACCTAGCTATCGGGGCGACCGTGTATTGCGCGATGGATGCCGGGAACCTTCACGCCGTGGCCCAGATTGCCCGCCGCCAGCACCCAGAGGCGCGGATCCTGCTCTGTGGCGACAATGACGAGGGCACCCAGGGCAACCCCGGCAAGGCCAAATCCGAGCAAGCCGCCGCTGCCTGTGGGGGCATGGTGGCCCTGCCGCCCGTTGCCGGAGATTGGAACGACTACCAGCAGGCCCATGGGCTTGAAGAGACCAAGAGAACCATCATGCAAGGCGAAATCACCCAACAAGACCAAGACGCCCACCAGAGGGAAGGGGCACCCTGGCAGGCCGAAGTTGTTCCGCTTCACCCGGTTCGCGATGACGAGACATGGAAGGGGCAGGACATGCCGGAGGGGTTCGAGATCCGTGGTAAGCGGTTGTGCGCCCTG
>NZ_JAPCIZ010000210.1:0-1215 GCF_027707725.1 Aeromonas sp. QDB25
GGTCAGGGCGGGAGCACACTTTGTTGATATTTTAACCAAAGAATAACTGAGCCCGATAGTCGTCATTCCAGCCGGCTCTTTTTAGCTTGTTTCTCTGACTTCGAGCACCACAATTGCTCTGTTTTACGATATTCAATACGAACCGCCGGAATAGCGCCATATTCTCGACCGCATCCTCCATCGCTATCCTGGAAGCATCCTCGTTGAACACCACATCAAGAATGTAATGCTGGCTGTTCTCTATCCGCCAGTGCTGCCGTATATAGTGCCCTAACAGCTTGTGCTTGGGGGATAACGAGCTGACATAGTAAGAGGTATCTACCGTTCCTTTTCCGTTGGCGCTGCGGTGACGCTCAACGGCAATGATGCTGCGGATTGTCGGCCATTTCTCCGTCAACTCTGGCGGTAATTTGGCTTTTAATTGAAACACATAACGCTCTTCCTGGCGGCCATGTCCACTCTCTTTGTGCTCGACGACAATCTTCTCTTTCTGGGCGTCAAACAGTGACTGGAATTGCGATTGAACCGCTTGATACAGCTTCGGTTGATTATTCTTGACCTGTACCACTACATGAGCCTTCTTCTCGCTGATTTTCTCCAGTGTCTCACACTGACAATGCAACGCATCGAGTGTGACAACGGCTCCTTTTAGCTCAAGAATGTCCAGCATATCTTTGACGGTTTCGATTTCCCCCTTCTTGTTAGGGGTTGCTTTCTGGCTTAACACCAGCCCATTTTCGGTATCGTAAGCCGTGACCAACTGAAGCGCATCCTTGGCATTTCCCCGAAAGGAGCCGCGTAACACCTTGCCATCAAAGGCAATGATGGGTTTGCCCTGATGAGTGCGCTGTTCATTGACCCAGCACAGCAACGCTTCAAGCAAGGTATCGATGACAATGCAGCGCAGAATGCGGGCAACCGTGTGACGCCGCGGGATGCCGTTGGCAAAGGGGCGATGCTGACGGAGCCAATCGATCTTTGAATCGCCATAGGTTTCGATGTCATTCCAGCCCTCGGCACCACTCATGATGGCACTGATGACAAGGAACATGACATCAACCAGGTTATGTTTACGATTGATCTCAGAGCGAGTTTCTTCGACAAGGGTAAGGTGTTCAATCAACGTCATAGCGCGTGCCTCCTGCATGGAGACGCGATTAGATCACAGACGATCTGCCTGTTCAAATTTCATTAACAAAGTGCGATCCCGCCCTG
>NZ_JAPCIZ010000211.1:0-1208 GCF_027707725.1 Aeromonas sp. QDB25
CAGGCACCGCTGAAACCCAACTCTCGGCACATGCTGGAACACATCGAGCGGCTGAAGACATTTCAGTTGGTGGACTTGCCCGAAGGCCTGGGCCGGCACATCCACCAGAACCGCCTGCTCAAGCTGGCCCGCGAGGGTGGGCAGATGACGCCCAAAGACCTCGGTAAGTTCGAGCCGCAGCGCCGCTACGCGACCCTGGCCGCCGTGGTGCTGGAGAGCACCGCGACCGTGATCGATGAGCTGGTCGATCTGCACGACCGCATCCTGGTCAAGCTGTTCAGCGGCGCGAAGCACAAGCATCAGCAGCAGTTCCAGAAGCAGGGCAAGGCGATCAACGACAAGGTGCGCCTGTACTCCAGGATCGGCCAGGCGCTGCTGGAAGCGAAGGAAAGCGGCAGCGACCCCTATGCCGCCATCGAGGCGGTGATTCCCTGGGACGAGTTCACCGAGAGCGTCAGCGAGGCCGAGCTGCTGGCCCGGCCGGAAGGCTTCGACCACCTGCACCTGGTCGGCGAGAACTTCGCCACCCTGCGCCGTTACACGCCGGCCTTGCTGGAGGTGCTGGAACTGCGCGCCGCGCCGGCCGCGCAAGGCGTGCTGGCAGCCGTGCAGACCCTGCGTGAGATGAACGCCGACAACCTGCGCAAGGTGCCGGCCGATGCACCCACGGCCTTCATCAAGCCGCGCTGGAAGCCGCTGGTGATCACCCCGGAAGGCCTCGACCGGAAATTCTACGAAATCTGCGCCCTGTCCGAGCTGAAGAACGCCCTGCGCTCCGGCGACATCTGGGTCAAGGGCTCGCGGCAGTTCCGCGACTTCGACGACTACCTGCTGCCGGCCGAGAAGTTCGCCGCACTCAAGCGCGAGCAGGCCCTGCCCCTGGCGATCAACCCGAACAGCGACCAGTACCTGGAAGAGCGTTTGCAGCTGCTGGACGAGCAGTTGGCCACCGTCACCCGCCTGGCCAAGGACAACGAGCTGCCCGATGCCATCCTCACCGAGTCAGGGCTGAAAATCACCCCGCTGGATGCGGCGGTGCCGGATCGGGCGCAGGCGCTGATCGACCAAACCAGCCAGTTACTGCCGCGCATCAAGATCACCGAACTGCTGATGGACGTGGACGACTGGACGGGCTTCAGCCGCCACTTCACCCACTTGAAGGACGGGGCCGAGGCCAAAGACAGGACGTTGCTGCTGTCCGCAATCCT
>NZ_JAPCIZ010000212.1:0-1203 GCF_027707725.1 Aeromonas sp. QDB25
CGCTTTATCACTTTGATCTTGTTGTTCACCCCTTCCAGCACACTCGTGTGCATCGGGTAGTTTGCACTCGCCAGGATCCCCCGCATATATTTCGATAAATTTCGACCAAATCGTTGCAGCGGCGCTAGCCCGCTTTCCTTCACCTGCCGCATCCAGCTCCGCCATCGTCGCCATCCTTCCCACACGCTCGGCGCATACCAGATGCCCTTCAACGCCTCTTTCAGCACGTACACCATCGCCAGCGGTTGATTCGCCGCCAACAGCTCCTGCAACTTCACATCCTGTTTTTCACTCAGCTTCGCCCGATTACGTAGCAGCAACCAACGCGCACTTTTGACCACTTTTCGCGCCGGTTTATCGCTTTTCAGTGCATTCGCCTGCTCCACTCGCACCCGGTCCACCACCTCTCGGCCATAGCGAGCCACCACGTGGAACAGGTCGTAGACCACCTCCGCCTGCGGGCAGTGTTGCTTCACCTCCAGGTCGAACGCCGTGTTCATGTCCATCGCCACCGCCTCAATCTGCTGGCATCGCTCGCCGAGCTGCTCGAAGAAGGGACGGATAGCGGCCCGACTGTTGCCGTGCCCCACCCACAGGACGCGGGTTCGCTCGGCATCCATGATCACGGTGGCATAGCGGTGTCCCTTGTGCAGGGCAAACTCATCCATCACCAGCCGCCGCACCTCCCCAAGTTCGATGGTGCCCACACTGGTCTGCAAACGGCGCTTGTCGATCTCCTTGATGGTGTGCCAACCGACCCCGGTGAGCTGGCTGACATGGCGGATGGGGAGGTACTGAACGAGCGCTTCAATCCAGCACTGCATGCGCCGGGTGAGGCGGGAGCCAGAGGGGAGCCAGTCGATATGTTCACTGACGCGACCACAGCGCAGACAGTCGACGCGGCGAACAGGCAGTTGTAACCAGACTTGTCGGTCAAATAGGTCTCGCTCACGCACCCGGCGGATACGTTGGTCGTGGATCAATGGCGTGGGTTGCAGGCATCGGCGACAACGGGGCAAGAAGTCGGCGCGAGGCTCAAGGGTAAACAGGGTGTGATGGTTGGCAGAAAGCGCTTGGGCGATGACGGTATAACCTGGCCAGAAGGAGGCAATATCAATATGATGCACGGCGACAGCAGGGTGATGGTGGTGGTGTGTTTGGAGACAGCCAGTTTACCAGCACCCTGTCTGTCAACTTCCACTT
>NZ_JAPCIZ010000213.1:0-1198 GCF_027707725.1 Aeromonas sp. QDB25
GGTAATCCCCCCGAAAAACTGAGGTGCTCATAAGTAGAATTTTCTCGTATCTTGAACGCAGGAGGTTCTACATGAAAACATCACGCTTTAGCGATGCACAGATCATCGCCATCCTCAAGCAGGCCGAGTCTGGTTCACCCGTCCCTGAGCTCTGCCGTGAGCATGGCATCAGCTCCGCCACCTTCTACAAGTGGCGCTCCAAATTCGGTGGCATGGATGCCTCTCTCATGGCGCGCCTCAAAGAGCTGGAAGAGGAAAATCGTCGCCTTAAGAAGATGTATGCCGAGGAGCGCCTAAAGGCTGAGATCATCTCCGAGGCGATGGCAAAAAAGTGGTGACGCCATCTGCCCGCAGGGAGATGGCGACCAAGGCTGTGGCTCATTACGCCATTTCTATCCGTCTGGCTTGCCAGGTGTTCAAGGTGAGCGAGGGTTGCTACCGTTATCAGCCCGTGCTGGCTGATGAAAACCAGGAGATTGCCGACTGGCTGCTGCGCCTCACCGCCAACCAGCGCAACTGGGGTTTCGGACTGTGCTTCCTGTACCTGCGTAACGTCAAAGGCTTTGGCTGGAACCACAAGCGGGTCTACCGGATCTATCGGGCGCTAGAGCTCAATCTGCGGATAAAACCCAAGAAGCGGCTAGTGCGGGCCAAGCCGGAGCCGTTGGCAGTCCCTGACCAACCGAATCACTGTTGGTCGATGGACTTTATGCATGACCAGCTCAGCGATGGTCGTTCGGTGCGGTTGTTTAATGTGATCGATGACTTCAATCGCGAAGCACTGTGCATCGAGGTGGATTTTTCCTTGCCTGCCTCGCGAGTCAAACGGGTGCTGGAGCAGGTCATCGAGTGGCGGGGCAAACCAGCCGCAATCCGCTGTGATAATGGTCCGGAATACATCAGCGAAGAGCTCAAGCAATGGGCGCAGCAGAAGAGGATTGCGCTGAGGTATATCCAGCCAGGCAACCCGCAGCAGAATGCCTACATAGAGCGATTTAACCGCACTGTGCGTTACGACTGGTTGGGCCATTACCTGTTTGAGTCACTGAATGAGTTACAGGAATTTGCCACGAACTGGCTGTGGGTTTATAACCATGAGCGGCCCAATATGGCGCTGGGCGGCTACACGCCGAAACAGCGCTTGGCACAGGCCGCATGACCTCTACTTTTGAGTGCTCCAAAAAATGGGGGGATTACC
>NZ_JAPCIZ010000214.1:0-1189 GCF_027707725.1 Aeromonas sp. QDB25
CAAGTACCGGGCTCGGCGTCGCCATCGGTGTGCTGATGCTGCTATCGGGTTTCATGCTCTACCGGTCGCTGATCCGGACACTCGGCGGCGAACCCGTGGAGGCTGCAAGGATTACGCAACGCATCGCCGGTGGCGACCTCACCCACGAAATCAGAATCCGCCCCGGTGATCAGCACAGCCTGCTGGCGGCGATCCGGGCCATGCAGGAGAGTCTGCGCACGATCATACGCGGCATCGGCGAGTCAGCCGACACGCTGACCGCTTCGGCGCACGAGATCTCGCTCGCCGCCAATCAGGTCGCGACGGCGGCCCATACCCAAAGCGACAAATCCGCGTCGATGGCCGCGTCGATCGAGGAAATGGCGGTGTCAATAACCCATATCACCGAAAGCGCCAGCGGGGCACATCAGAGCGCGGTCGATGCGCGGAGCCTTTCCGATGTCGGCGAAGCCGCGGTGGATGAGGCGATTGCCGAAATGGACGGAATTTCTGCAGCGGTGATGAGCACGGCCGAGTCGGTGAAGGTGCTCGGCGATCGCTCGGAGCAGATTTCAAAAATCGTCGATGTGATCCGTGAAATTGCCGACCAGACCAATCTTCTCGCCTTGAACGCGGCCATTGAGGCGGCGCGAGCGGGCGAGCAGGGGCGCGGCTTCGCGGTCGTCGCTGACGAAGTGCGCAAACTCGCCGAACGCACGACCAAGGCGACCAGCGAAATCAAGGCAACGGTCGATTCCGTGCGTGAGGGCACCGTCAGGGTGGTCAACGAAATGGCCGGCGGCAGTGACCGTACACGAGCCGGAGTGGTGATGATCCGGCGCGCCGGCGAAACGATGGGCAAGATTCAGGACGGCGTGGGCCAGATGATGAGCGCGGCCGAGGAGATATCCGCGTCGCTGCGCGAGCAGAACACGGCCAATCACGACATCGCCCGCAATGTCGAAGGCATTGCCCAGATGACCGAGGAAACCAGCGCCGTGGTCCGTTCGGTCGCCAAGTCGGCCGAACACCTCGAAAAGCTGTCCGTTTCAATGAGCGAGTCGGTGCATAAGTTCCGGATCTGACGCTTATCGCTTCTTTGATGCCCTCCAGTGGAAAGATTGGGCAACACAGGTTCAACGACTGCATACAGGTAAGTAATCCAAGGCAACGGCGGCTTTAGAGGAAATTTTTCACCGGCCGGTTATGG
>NZ_JAPCIZ010000215.1:0-1151 GCF_027707725.1 Aeromonas sp. QDB25
ACAGCTTGGACAAAATTATTACGTATACAACCCCAGCAAAGCTTTGTTGCTGACTGGAGTTTATCCTGTGTACTGCAACATTCGCGCCAGCGAACAAGAACCTGTCATTGGGATACAAATCCGTTTTGAACGCAAACAAGTGGCGCAATTGCTACACCACTTGACTGTGCATTCAGGCAGCACATCGGAACAGATGGCGGCAGCCCATTCGCACTCGGGTTTTTTGTCTGTTCAAGTGACTCCAGCCATCCAAACGGCTTTATACGGGTTGTTGAATGCGCTAGGCAATCCAGTCACGTGCGATCTGTTTATGCCCACACACATTCAAACGCTGGTATATGCGGCATTAGAACAAGCCGATGTTTGTGCATTTATCCGCGAGTGGCTGGAGCAAGATGGTAGCTTTGCTCAATTTTTACAAGCCTCTGAGTTTCTTTTACGTCAATTGGAGCAGCCTGTCACTTTGCATGATTTGGCGTCCCATATGGGCATGAGCATTCCCACCTTGCAGCGTAGATTCAAGCACTATACGGCCGATTCACCCATGCAATATCTAAAAAAAGTGCGCCTCAGCCACGCTTATGCTCGCCTCACGCAGACTAACTGCACCGTGCAAAGCGCCGCTTATGCGGTTGGCTATGAAAGCGTGTCGCAGTTCAGTCGTGAATTTAAACGCTATTATGGTCAGAGTCCGCAGCAGGTTAAGCGAATTTAATACAATTATTTATTCCCACGCGCCAGCGTGGGAATGCATATGTTCGTTGTGGCTAACACGTTAAGGCTGGTTGACCTACAGCAAGATCGAGTCTGCCAAAAAGCTATTAGCCAGCGGAGTACCCCCCTCAGGATGTAGCCAAGAATCTCGACGTATCCGTTGCTACGCTATAAGCATGCGTTATTGTTATTTCCGTTTTCTGAACATGATTTTACCATGCATTTGGTTTTGGTTATGTCGTTAAGAACCGCAGAGAGCAAATTAGGTTCTCCAATCGTCATGGCTTCATCTAAATAGGCATTGATCTCAGCTTCGTTGGTCAAGTATTCAGTTGGATCATACTTGCTAAACTGTTCTTCCATATCTTGTCTCCCATCCTCATAACACTGAAATTTCAATTAATCAGAAACTGTGAAATATCAACTAGTTTTTGACA
>NZ_JAPCIZ010000216.1:0-1110 GCF_027707725.1 Aeromonas sp. QDB25
GCTATCAACAGGATGACGGGGTTAGGTATGCCTGTACGACAGCAGGTCAACTGAGCGAAATCGGCGCTTGGAGAAAGTCCGTCCTGTTTTGGAATTGTGCAACAAGGCCCCTATTTTCTCAAAAAATTACGATATACCGACTTGCGGAGACCTCCTGGCAACAATCTTACCGGAACACGTACAAGGAGGTTTTTACAAAGTTGCAATTTATTTATAAACCCAGAATTGTAAAAATCTAGTTGCGCAGAAATTTCTGAACAGGCGTATTTGAAACCGCCACGCCGAATCTCCATACCATTACCTGTTCTGGCATAAACAAGTATCTCAGGTATATTGGCGGTGATAGCGCCATTATTTATCATCCTTACCCACAACGCATAATCTTCATACAAATAGTTATCTTGATAACTACCCGCTTCCAGTACTTTAGATTTACGGTACATCACCGTCATATGATTGAATGGATTCCGAGACTTTGCGTATTCAACAATCTCATCATGATTTATTGGCGGCTTACGATAAGCATGAATATCAGCTTTACTAGATTCAAATTCAGCAATTGCTGTACCAATAATATCTATGTGCTGACGCTGCTGAATAAACGCAATTTGAGTTTTGAATCGCGCAGGATGGCAAATATCATCACTATCAAATCTAGCTACCCACTCATGACTACATTCACGCAGTCCGATAGACAGAGCTTTTCCTAAACCTACATTACTTGCCAATTTAACATTTCTAAACGGCAATTTATCTGAAAATGATGAAATAACCGATTGTAAGTCATCTCCTAACGGCCCATCCTCGACCAAGACGACTTCATCAGGCCTCACTACTGAACTGACGAGGCTATTCAGTGCTTCTTCAAAATCATTAGGAGAATCTTTGTGATACACAGACATCAAAACTGAAAAAAGCATAACAAGGCCTATTTATTTAACACTCAATTTTCGAGAGTCGAAGCTCCAACATAACTATTAGCGCCATTGGAACAAAAACGGTAAGTATTCACCGGAACAGTATTGACACAGGAAAAATGAGACGATCGTCTCTTGATCCCACTTTCCTGCTTGCTTGATCCTGCTCCTTAGATACGCTCCCCCCATGAGC
>NZ_JAPCIZ010000217.1:0-1066 GCF_027707725.1 Aeromonas sp. QDB25
TTTTGATATCTCGTTACTTTGACCTTCAAGCTCATGAATAACCTGAGCGGCTTGCCTAATTTCACCTTCAAGGGCAGTGATTGACTGGCTTGTGTGGGCTACCAGACGCTGGCCAGATGCCGTCTCAGTGTCTGCTCTTCCGGCCGCATCTGCAGCATGCTGTGCATTGCTCGCAACCTCTTGAATGCTTGCCACCATTTGGTTTACTGCCGTTGCTATTTGATCTGTCTCTGCCTGCTGCTCAACTGTAAGTACATTGCTTGACTCAATATCCTTTAGTAGGCCTCGGGTGTGTTCGCTAAGCCGATTTGATGCATCACCTATGCGACCTACTATGGCGCCTGTTTCAGCTTGCATCATTCGTAAAGCAAACTCTATTTGGCCAAACTCATCGGTGCGCCCAGTGTAGAGGGATTGACTTAATGGGTTATTGGAAATATTCCTGGCTCTTTCAACCAGTCTTCCAAGAGGAGAGAGAATAGCCAAAACACTAACAGAGCTTAAGCTTCCTGACATTAAAGTGGCTAACAATAAGCTGCTTATTGATGTATCAGTAAGCATGCCGGCAGCCATTGCGCTTGATATAATACTACCCCATATGAGCAAGAGTATTTTCACGGAAAAGCTAGCAGCCAATTTCGGCCTCGCGGCCTTCCCGCTTCTCAATTGAGCATATAATTTTTCCGCAGCCAAAACCTGCTCAGGTTCAGGCTTGGTCCTTACAGACTGGTATTCAACAATCGAACCATTCTTAGCTATTGGCGTTACATAAGCACTTACCCAATAGTGGTCGCCATTTTTACAGCGATTTTTTACTAGCCCCATCCATGAGCGGCCAGATTTTAATGTACTCCACATATGCTCAAATGCAGCAGGCGGCATATCTGGGTGTCTTACGATGTTGTGAGGCTGGCCTAATAGTTCTTCCTCAGTGAAACCACTGATTTTAATGAAGTCAGGATTAACGTACGTGATATGGCTTTGAGGGGAGGTAGTCGAAAGAATATTGGCATCTTTTGGGAGTTCTAAGTTTCGACCCGTCACTGGTAAATTCTGGCGCATAAGA
>NZ_JAPCIZ010000218.1:0-1050 GCF_027707725.1 Aeromonas sp. QDB25
GGCCTTGTTGCACAATTCCAAAACAGGACGGACTTTCTCCAAGCGCCGATTTCGCTCAGTTGACCTGCTGTCGTACAGGCATACCTAACCCCGTCATCCTGTTGATAGCCTTCACCCACGCCAGTGCTTCACCTACCTGCGCGTTGTAATTTCTCAGGCTCAGCTTTGCACCGATGAGCTGCTTGACTCGGTACATGGCTGTCTCGGCTTTTGAGCGTTGATGGTAGCCAGAGGCCTGCTTCCACTGCGCCAGCTCTCCCGCCTTGAGGGCCGTGACCGCTTCATTGCGCGGATGACCCTCTTCCCACAGTGCCGCATTCTTTCTCGGTGGGATAGTGGCCTTGGCCCCCTTCTTCTTGAGTAGGGCATGACAGGCTTTCGTGTCATAAGCCCCATCCGCACTGACTTGCTCTATCTTGCGTCGTAACGGGTTGAGCAAACTGGGGAACACTTCGTTGTCTGCCACCGTCTCGAGGCTAACCTCGGCGGCGACAATCGCATGGGTGGCGGCATCCACTGCCAAGTGAAGCTTACGCCAGACACGCCGCTTCTCCTTGCCATGCTTTCGGACTTTCCACTCACCTTCGCCATAAACCTTCAGCCCGGTCGCATCAATTACCAAGTGGGCGACGGCCCCCTGGCTGGGCAACCGGTACTTGACCTCCACCGTGTTGGCCCGCCTGCTGATGCTGCTGTAGTCCGGTGATGTCAGGGGCACCTGCATCAGCTTAAACAGCGAGTTTATAAACCCCTCCAGGGCGCGCAGTGGGAGCTTGAATACGCCCTTGAGCATGAGTGCCGTCTCGATGGCAGTATCGCTGTAGTGGAAGCCACGCCCCCGCCGACCATGATGAGTCTGGCAATGCCACTGCTTGATAGCCTGGTCGTCCATCCAGACGGTCAGCGACCCGCGTTGTACCAACGCTTGGTTATATTCTTTCCAGTTGGTGATGTTGTGTGTTGACTTGCCCATCTCATGTGCCCGGTAATTGATCCGGGAGATCAGATCACCACTTGGCTAGATAGTTCCCTGATTTGTGCAACAAGGCC
>NZ_JAPCIZ010000219.1:0-1033 GCF_027707725.1 Aeromonas sp. QDB25
TGTCATTTTCAGAAGACGACTGCACCAGACAACGCGGTTTGAAGGCTGTTGTGCAGTCGTCTATTGAACGAACAGTATCAGGAGTCCGCTGCACGAATGATGACCTCAAGCCGGTTCTGGTCGCGCTGGCGACCGATCAGCCCCTGGATGTGCGATACCGCGACCACGATCTTTCCGGCGATTGGGCGGGCTACCGCGAATGCCACATCAAGCCCGACCTGCTGCTGATCTACCGCAAGTCCGACGCCGACACCCTGCGACTGGCGCGGCTTGGCTCCCATAGCGAGCTGTTCGGCTGATGCCAGTCGCCTTGTCCGCCAAACGATCATTAGGCGGCCAAACCGGACGCCTGTCCGAAAACATCTTGCGCAACGGGATGACGGACAATAAGATAGGCGGACGGTATAACGGACAAATGGGCGGAAATGGCACTCATCGGCTATGCGCGGGTATCGACGGCGGAACAGGACACCGCCTTGCAGACGGATGCGCTGCGCAATGCAGGCTGCGAACGGGTTTTCGAGGACACGGCATCCGGGGCCAAGGCAGACCGGCCCGGCTTGGCCGATGCGCTGGCTTATCTGCGCGATGGCGATGTGCTGGTCGTCTGGCGGCTGGATCGGCTTGGCCGCTCCCTGCCGCACCTGATTGAGACGGTCGGCAAGCTGGAAGCACGGGGCGTCGGCTTCCGCTCGTTGACTGAAAACATCGACACCACCACGCCGGGCGGACGGCTCATCTTCCATGTGTTCGGTGCGCTGGGCCAGTTCGAGCGCGACCTGATCCGCGAGCGCACCAAGGCCGGGTTGACCGCTGCCGCCGCACGCGGGCGCAAAGGCGGACGCAAGCCGGTTGTCACTGCCGACAAGTTGCAACGAGCGCGGGAGCTTGTCGCCAACGGCTTGAATGTCCGCGAGGCCGCCGCACGCCTCAAGGTAGGAAAAACCGCTCTCTACGCTGCCTTGCAGGCGGCCAGTTCTGGCAGTGCAGCCGACTCCTGATATTTCGTGCAGTCGCCTTCTGAAAACGACAG
>NZ_JAPCIZ010000220.1:0-1030 GCF_027707725.1 Aeromonas sp. QDB25
ACCCCATGCCGAACTCAGAAGTGAAACGCTGTAGCGCCGATGGTAGTGTGGCATTCGCCATGCGAGAGTAGGACACTGCCAGGCACCCAATACAAGAAACCCCGCTCACTCTAGCGGGGTTTTTTATTGCCTGAAATTTAGCCCTCACTGGAGGGCAAGCGGGCACTATGGTGCTGTTTCCCGCCGTGTTTTCTGATACTCGCATTCATCATCCCAGCCAATATCGACTTGTTTGTGGCCTGTCTCTGTTCAATATCTATTCGAAAGCCTGCATCCTGGATATAAAAAGCACAGAATGTGATGCTTCTACCTTTCTTGTCATGCCTGCTCTGGTTTAATTCCCGGGTCCACATCGATGGACCAAGGAATCACAATAATTTGAGGAATGGACACATGTTCAAAAGAACAGTAACGATGATGCTGGCGGCGGGAACCCTGGTATTAGGCGGTTGCGCATCCAATGGTGGTGCAGAGCAGGCGGCGGACAACAGCGACTTCGGCGGCAAGTCCATCTACCTGCGTGGTGAGATGAACGACTGGATGGCCACCGACGAAAGCAAGGTCGTCAAGGTTGCCGACAAGCTCTACATGGCCAAGGGGACGCTCAAGAAAGAGTGGGCTCCTTACAAGTTCAAGTTTGCCGACTCCGGCTGGAGTTGTGGCACCAACTTCGGTTACAAGAGCCCGAGCGATGGCGTTGCCGTGCTCGGCGGGGAACCTGTACCGGTCAACCCGTGCTCCAAGTATGAGGACATGAAGTTCTCGCCCGAGGCGGATGGCGTCTACGAGTTCTATCTGAATATGGCGGGTGAGACACCGAGCGTATACGTCAAGAAACCCTGAGATAGTCTCTCGCTTTAAATCTCTCGGAAATTGAACCGGTTAAATGCCCTGGCCCAGAAATCTGCTGGCCGGGGCATTTTTTTAGGTTCATCGCGGCTTTCCGGGGAAGGCCGCCTTGATTTTCAGAAAAAAGTATTCTGAGTCCCTAAATCCATATGCCATGCGCTTTATCACTTTGATCTTGTTG
>NZ_JAPCIZ010000221.1:0-1002 GCF_027707725.1 Aeromonas sp. QDB25
GCCAGCTGGCCAACCGGGAAGGACTGGTGCGGCTCAAGCAGCTCAAGTCGGTGCTGACCAGTGGCCGCGACCAACTGCCCGCAAGTCCGCTCAGTTATCCAGAACTGCCGCAAGAGCACGAGAACATCCGCGGCCCCCAGAGCTTCCACTAACGAGGAAAAAACCCATGACCCAACAAACGCTGACCCGCTTGAGACACCTGAAACTGACTGGCATGGCGGATGCCGTGCAACAACAACTGGAACAGGCAAGTACCTACGAAGGGCTGCCCTTCATCGAGCGGCTAAGCCTGCTGGTCGAACACGAACAACTGAGCCGGGAGCAGCGTAAACAAGCTCGGCTGGTCAAGCAGGCGAGGCTCAAACTCCAGGCCACGGTGCAAGAGGTGGACTACCAGTCTGCACGCAACCTGGAGCGGTCACAGGTGGCAAACCTGGCCCAAGGAGAGTGGCTGCGCCGGGGCCAGAACCTGCTCATTACCGGCCCCTGTGGCTGCGGAAAAACCTACCTAGCCTGTGCGCTGGGCTACCAAGCCTGTCAGCAGGGGCACAGCACTCGTTACTACCGGCTGCCGCGTCTGCTACTTGAGCTGAGCCAGGCCAAGGTAGATGGCAGTTACGCCAGACTGCTGGGTCAACTGGCAAGGATAGAGCTGCTGATCCTGGATGACTGGGGACTGGAAGCGGTGAATGCCGAGCAGCGCAACGCCCTGCTGGAGATCATGGATGATCGGTACGGGAAATACTCGACGGTCGTGGTCAGTCAGCTGCCAACGGAAGAGTGGTACGCGAGCTTGGGGGACAACACTCTGGCAGATGCGATCCTGGACCGGCTGATGCACAACGCTCACCGGCTGTCACTGAAGGGAGAATCGATGAGAAAGAGGAGAAGTGAGTTGACCCAATCTGAACACTCGAGTTAGAAACGGGGTGACGTGAGCGCGTTAAGGATCAGGGTGTTCACGTTGGCCGGAATGGCTGTTCAACTTCGCCGGAATACGCA
>NZ_JAPCIZ010000222.1:0-902 GCF_027707725.1 Aeromonas sp. QDB25
TCCTTGCAGCCTCCACGGGTTCGCCGCCGAGTGTCCGGATCAGCGACCGGTAGAGCATGAAACCCGATAGCAGCATCAGCACACCGATGGCGACGCCGAGCCCGGTACTTGTGCCCTGCGCCCGCTGGATTCCGGTTTCCGTAATGCTTGCGGATTCCGCCATGTGCTCGCGAACGGTTTTCTCCAGACTCTCAAGCTGGCCGGTCAGCCGTTCCGCCAGAGCGTCGAAACCATCATTGGGGCGCTTCATCAGCGCGTTGCCTGCTTCCTGACCACCGCTGTTGTAGGCCTTGGCCATTTCGATGCCGAACGTATGGAACTTGCCTAAGCTGTCTTTCGCCTTGGCCGCCTGGTCGGCAAGCTTTGGTTGGAGCCGGGCGATGTTATCCAGATCCTTGATCGCTTCATCGTAGGCTGTCTTGGCTTCCTTGAAGCCGTCGGACTCACCGGTCGCCGAGACATCGGTAAGGAACTGCTGGACCTGAACCACGTTGAAACGCGTTTCCAGCATTGACACCAAAGCCGGCAGTGCGACGGTGTTCTCGTCACGTGAAGTTTCCAGTGCATTTCGGAAGCCTGACCAGAGCGTAAAGATGAGTACGCTCAACAAGACAAGTGTCGCCAGGGTGAAAAGTGAAATCAGACGTCGAATAGTCATGGTGGCTTTGCAAAAGTGTTTCAAGGAAATTGAGTTGGGATAGTACGGCAATGGCGTTTGCTACGTAAGTGGAATCCAGTAATGTCCAGTAATTACTAGACTAAACGCATAGATGCCATTATATGGCAAAACGTGAGCCTGTAAATGATTCTGTGTAACTGCCCACTCCATTACAGGTGACCGTTCAGGCGATCTCCGAACTCGATAATAAAGCGATTCAGGGCAGGCTTCCAATTCTGGATCG
>NZ_JAPCIZ010000223.1:0-880 GCF_027707725.1 Aeromonas sp. QDB25
GGCTCTGTTGCAAAGATTGGCGGCAGTCAGAGGTAGGCTGTCGCTCTGCGCCGATCAGGCGGCTGCTGCGAAATGGTGGTTGAGCATGCCCATGGCCTCCGTCAGCGCCGAGGGCCCAATGCCAAAAGCTCTCTCCACAAGGCGCACCTCGCCCCTGATGCCGGGCTGCAGGCACCAGGGGCGAGCCTGTCCTTTGCGCAGGGCTCGCATGACTTCGAATCCCTTGATCGTGGCATAGGCCGTGGGGATCGATTTGAAACCGCGCACCGGCTTGATCAGTATCTTGAGCTTTCCGTGATCGGCCTCGATCACGTTATTGAGATACTTCACCTGCCGGTGGGCCGTCTCCCGGTCCAGCTTTCCTTCGCGCTTCAATTCGGTGATCGCTGCACCATAGCTCGGCGCTTTGTCGGTATTGAGCGTGGCAGGCTTTTCCCAGTGCTTCAGGCCTCGCAGGGCCTTGCCCAGGAACCGCTTCGCTGCCTTGGCGCTGCGGGTCGGCGACAGGTAGAAATCGATCGTGTCGCCCCGCTTGTCGACTGCCCGGTACAGGTAGGTCCACTTGCCCCGCACCTTGACGTAGGTTTCATCCAGGCGCCAGCTCGGATCAAAGCCACGCCGCCAGAACCAGCGCAGCCGCTTCTCCATCTCCGGGGCGTAGCACTGGACCCAGCGATAGATCGTCGTATGGTCGACCGAAATGCCGCGTTCCGCCAGCATTTCCTCAAGGTCGCGATAGCTGATCGGATAGCGACAATACCAGCGCACCGCCCACAGGATCACATCACCCTGGAAATGGCGCCACTTGAAATCCGTCATCGTTCCGTCCGTCCAATCTCCGCCAAGCATGCTCAAGCTTCACGATTTTTGCAACAGAGCC
>NZ_JAPCIZ010000224.1:0-849 GCF_027707725.1 Aeromonas sp. QDB25
TAGACCGCGCAAATGTTTGGATTTCAGGCAACCGCAGATCGTGTTTGATGAACTACGACAGGTTGCTTGATTTGGCGGGTGTTGCACTTCGGAGTTGAATTCGCGGCTCAGTTCCTAACATTTTTTCTGATAGCAAGTTATTTATGGCAAAATTAAGAATCATATTGTCGAAAGCACTGGAATTATTGTTTATAATAATTTCAGAATTCTTTTCTAAATATATCAGAAGTTCGGTTTTTTCTTTTTTTGATGACAGGGTAAGTAATGTGGAATTTTTATCTGATACACTTGAACCACACAGGCTAGGAATATATTTATCTTTAGTGAATTCTAAACAATAAGAGATTACATCAGGGTATTTTTGCTGGGGGTTTTTAGCCTGTTCTTTTAATAATTCAAAATCATACCTATTGCATAAAGAAAATATTTGATCCAGCTTGCCGAAATCAGCAAGTAATTTTATATACTCCGAGATATGCTTGAAAGAGTACTGCAATAATTCTTCATGATAGCTACATGCCTCCTCAAATTTCCATTCTTTTAAGGCGTGGTTGATTTTTTTAATAAATTGCTCTTCAATATTCATTTTTATACCAAGTTGAATAGGGTTTTCTGATGATGGTTAACGCAGGAGCGATTTTGATTTTATTTAGTCGGCTGAATATTTAGTCGCTAACCCAATAATAAAAGACAAGGCCGACCAATATCTGGTTGCCATTCAGATCGCTTTGTCATGTAACCCGCGAATTCAGATAATAACTGCAACACCCATGGTGCATAGGAGAGAAGAGGCCAACTGCCGGTTCTGGTACGCTTCTTCTCGCCAAAGAAACAAAGCGGAACACCATG
>NZ_JAPCIZ010000225.1:0-829 GCF_027707725.1 Aeromonas sp. QDB25
GGTGCGGCATTACCTGAATGCGATACCGATAGGCGCAGGGCCGCAAGGGCTCTGGGAATTTTTGCAGGTGCTCGTTCGGAGCATGAACACTCGCAACGACTTCTCGGTGAACTATCTCATCTCCTGGTACGAGCTCCAGGTGCCGGAGCTACGCACGCTTGCGATCCAGCGGAACCGCGCGGTGGTGGAGGGGATCCGCAAGCGACTGCCCCCAGGTGCTCCTGCGGCAGCTGAGTTGCTCCTGCACTCGGTCATCGCTGGCGCGACGATGCAGTGGGCCGTCGATCCGGATGGTGAGCTAGCTGATCATGTGCTGGCTCAGATCGCTGCCATCCTGTGTTTAATGTTTCCCGAACACGACGATTTCCAACTCCTCCAGGCACATGCGTAAACGGAGGTGTGCAGAGTCCCTGCGGCAGGCGACGAACACGACCGTCGTCGATTAGTACCGGTACGGTCGGTGGTATCGAAGTCTTGATCACCACTCAGGTCTACGGCTTACAAATGGTGACCATCCCGATACTTGCGTCAGAGCACCGGGCCGATTCTTTGACAGTGAATCACTCCCGTAAGGTTGTGCCGGTGTGGGTGTCCCGGGTCGAGACGATACTCCGCCAATGCGCCCAGCAAACAACCTGGCCATCGCAGGTGGTGGGGAGCGGTGTGGCGGATGAGTTGGACAAGTTGGTGTAGCAGCACGAGCACGGCGAGATAACATCGCAGGAGTTCGACATGCTCAAGAGACAGCTGATTGCGAATCGCGATGCAGATTCATAACCCGATTGCGGGTTGGCTTCACTCCACCATCACCGAGCAGACTAGCACGGCG
>NZ_JAPCIZ010000226.1:0-819 GCF_027707725.1 Aeromonas sp. QDB25
TATCTACACGACGGGGAGTCAGGCAACTATGGATGAACGAAATAGACAGATCGCTGAGATAGGTGCCTCACTGATTAAGCATTGGTAACTGTCAGACCAAGTTTACTCATACTGAAATAATTGGGGGGTGATTACCACCGTAAATTTTTCCCAGACGGTAAAAAGAATTACAGACTTTTATCAACTAAAAAAGTGGCCTGAATATCAGCACTACCGTCAATACCATTTCAGTAAATCAGGATAGGGAAAAATTGGCAAACCCAGTTCTTCACTTGCTCTGCGGGTTCTGTCACCCTGACGTCATACGGTAATCCCCCCCAATTCATTAATCGACAAGGTCATCCTGATGAAACAAATTACCATGAGCGATATGCAGCAACAGAGCGCAGCGGCTGTGCAATCGCCTCGGCTCCGCGCGCACCGTAATTTCCATCCAGAATTAAGCGATTCGGTCCAACGTCTGGCTATTGCCATGGAACCTGGGACCTACGTGCGCCCGCACCGACACCCTCACACCTTCGAGCTACTGTTGCCATTAAGGGGTCGTTTCGTGGTGCTGAATTTTGACGATCGGGGTACCGTCACCCATCGGGCGATATTGGGGGAAACCTGTACGGTGCTGGAGATGGCCGCAGGAACCTGGCATGCCGTGCTGTCGCTGGATACCGGTGGCATAATTTTTGAAGTAAAACACGGTGGCTATCAACCCCGGCGTTTTTCAAGATAGTTGTCGCGCAAAGCTGTTTTAAGCAGCCTCTTTTTGCTCCGGCTCGGGTTTCTCGGGCCGCTCCGGATTTAGCATCACGGCACCGATAGGTG
>NZ_JAPCIZ010000227.1:0-817 GCF_027707725.1 Aeromonas sp. QDB25
TGAGATCGATTTAGCCACTCATAGAGCATCGCAAGGTCATGCTCAGTCATGAGGCGCAGTGTGACGGAATCGTTGCTGTTGGTCACGATGCTGTACTTTGTGATGCCTAACGCCGCCATAAACGGCGACAGGGTGGCGCGCCTATTGCGCATAAAATGGCGAAGCCATGCGCAACAGGCGCGGAATCTCTGGCGTCCGGTTTGATGGCTTTGTTATGCAAAGGACTAGTCTTCAATGACGTGTAAACCACGGCGCTTTAAGTCCTCTAACGAATCCAACATTCCCCTTATTAATTCAACAGGATGCCCCTCCCAGTCTTCAACAACGCCAACAATTCTCAAGGGTTCGCAGGTTCTATAGGACTGTGTTGGATTACCGGGAAATTTTTTGTTCGTAAGATTCGGATCGTCTTCGAACGGTCCTGTTGGCTCAACTATGTATATGTAGCCGCGACCCTCGAGGCCAGACAGTGACATAGCAAGTTCAGCTCCCCAAACTGCTGGCTCCATCAAGGCTGAAAAGTAGATGTGCTTAAGAATACGACCGTCCTCGAAATGAGAGATGAACCCTGTGGTTAGCAAGTCACCAATCGCCAAATTGGCTTTGGTTCCATGATAGAACGGTCCTTGCACCTGCTTGTAATTATCATGAGAGATGGGAATCCAATCTTTTACCATTTTAAGACCCTTAATTGTGGTTCTTCGCGGGTATCTATTCACCAGGACGGGGTTGACGGCATCAGTTCTGCCGGGATGGGATAATCTGTCTTCTCGATGCACGCCCTGACCACGGCCCTCAACCACTCCTGTGGGCAGCG
>NZ_JAPCIZ010000228.1:0-806 GCF_027707725.1 Aeromonas sp. QDB25
CCTATGTGCTCGACGGCCTGCTGTACCACGAGTCCGACCTGCGGATCGAGGAGCACTACACCGACACGGCCGGCTTCACCGATCACGTCTTTGCCCTGATGCACCTGCTAGGCTTCCGCTTCGCGCCGCGCATCCGCGACCTCGGCGAAACCAAGCTGTACGTGCCGCAGGGCGTGCAAGCCTACCCGACGTTGCGCCCGCTGATCGGCGGCACCCTGAACATCAAGCACGTGCGTGCCCACTGGGACGACATCCTGCGCCTGGCCAGCTCGATCAAGCAGGGCACCGTCACCGCCTCGCTGATGCTGCGCAAGCTCGGCAGCTACCCGCGCCAGAACGGACTGGCCGTGGCCCTGCGCGAGCTGGGCCGGATCGAGCGCACGCTGTTCATCCTGGACTGGCTGCAAAGTGTTGAACTGCGCCGCCGCGTGCATGCCGGCCTGAACAAAGGTGAGGCGCGCAACTCGCTGGCCAGGGCGGTGTTCTTCAACCGCCTTGGGGAAATCAGGGATCGGAGCTTCGAGCAGCAGCGCTACCGGGCCAGCGGCCTCAACCTGGTGACGGCGGCTATCGTGCTGTGGAACACGGTGTACCTGGAACGCGCCACCCAGGGGTTGGTCGAGGCCGGCAAGCCGGTGGACGGCGAGCTGCTGCAATTCCTGTCGCCGCTGGGCTGGGAGCACATCAACCTAACCGGCGATTACGTCTGGCGGCAGAGCCGCAGACTGGAAGACGGGAAGTTTCGGCCCTTACGGATGCCCGGAAAACCTTAGCGTACGATTTTTTCCGAATTCTGCGGGCTCCCC
>NZ_JAPCIZ010000229.1:0-782 GCF_027707725.1 Aeromonas sp. QDB25
TGATGGCCGACATTGCCAACGGTCGCCTGGAACATACCACCCGCTGTCAGATTGAATGGAGCCTTCACACGCTGGTGCGCCCCGGTGAATCGGCGGGTACCCGTTGGGACGAGATAGACCTTGAAGCCAAGGTGTGGAACATCCCTGATGATCGCATGAAGATGGATCGCCCCCACCGAGTGCCTCTGACACCACAAGCAATATCTCTGCTGGAACGGATGAGACCTATCAGCGGTCATCGCCCCTTTGTGTTCCCCGGCTACCGCGACCCACTCGGCCATATCAATGATCAAAGCGCCAACGCAGCCCTGAAACGGCTGGGCTACGGCGGACGGCTGGTGGCTCATGGCTTGCGCTCGCTGGGGAGTACCACCCTCAACGAACAAGGTTTCAACCCGGACGCCATCGAGGCGGCGCTATCCCATGCCGATGACAACGAGATCCGCCGCGCCTATAACCGGTCGGACTACTTCGAGCAGCGGGTGATCATGATGGGCTGGTGGAGCGACCACATTGAGAAAGCCAGCCAAGGGAACCTCTCTCTGGCGAGCGGCTTTAAAGCATTGAAGGTGGTGGGCGAGTAACGCCAGCCTAACGACTTGCCGGGCCTAGATAGGCCAATCGAAAAGCGGGGAACCTTGCCCGCCTGACCCGGCACCCATTTCAAGGTGCGTGAAAGGTAACGCGACAATGAGCAAAGACACCCCATTATTACCGCTGGAGTATTGCCGGATTGATAGAGCAGCCCGCCTTTTGAAGTGTGAGGTATTGGATTTATTACA
>NZ_JAPCIZ010000230.1:0-749 GCF_027707725.1 Aeromonas sp. QDB25
CTTCGACTCGTGATGGCGGATACTCCCGGCTAAGACTCAGCAGTCCCAGGCAGAGTCGGTATGCCTGCTCGGCATGGGCTTTCTCTGCCAGCCGTTCGCTAACCCAGCACAAGGTGCCCGGTCCGATGTCGGCAGCCCACTGCTTAAGACGCCCTGGCGTCCAGCGTTGCTGCTTGCTGTGACGTTCCGGCATGTGCTCAGGGAGTGTGCTCATCCCCGGGATGGTTTTACGCGGATGGCTCGCGACCAGCTGTTGCTGGTGATAGACCTGAAGCAGGGTATCGCCCGCATGGAGCTCCAGTTGCTGACCCACATACTGGTGCGGCACCGAGTAATGGTGCTGCTCATAACTGACGTGATAGTCGATGTTGACCTTGACCGTTTTGATGGCGACATAGCGATAGGGATGCACCGGTAGTGACCCCAGTGCCGGGCGGTCCAACTGCTCAAACGCCTCGCGTCGGTTACCGGGCAGCTGCTTGAACGGGCGCTCGTTGAGCTCATTCAACAAAGCCCGGATGCACTGGTTTAGCTCGGCAAGCGAGAAGAAGGTCTGATGGCGTAGACGAGCCAGGATCCAGCGCTCGACGATCTGCACACCCACCTCGGCCTTGGCTTTGTCCTTAGGCTTGTAAGGGCGAGCTGGCATCACCGCCACCTGATAGTGCTCGGCCAACTGCTGGTAGCTGGGGTTGAGCTCGGGATCGTATCGGCAAGCCTTGCTGACACCGCTCTTGAGGTTGTCGGGG
>NZ_JAPCIZ010000231.1:0-743 GCF_027707725.1 Aeromonas sp. QDB25
GTGGTGCTCGAAGTCAGAGAAACAAGCTAAAAAGAGCCGGCTGGAATGACGACTATCGGGCTCAGTTATTCTTTGGTTAAAATATCAACAAAGTGTGCTCCCGCCCTGACCAGACGGGGGCGACGATCACCAGATGGTGGGCCTCCATCAGGCTCTGCTGCACCGCCTGCAGATCGGGCTCGAGGGGTTGCGCCTCGTCATAGCCATGGTGAAGATCCGGCGCGAAAGCGAGCTCCCCCACGTGATGCATGGTGACGCGCGCGCCCCTTTGCTCGGCGCTGCGGGCATACTCTCGGGCGAGGGCGTGGCAGAGGCTGTCGGGTTTGGGGTTGCCGTTGAGAACAAGCAGGTTGGGGGTCATGGTATGGCTCCTTGAAGTGAGCCCCCATTACACCCCTTGTCCCATGGGACAGAGTCAAGCCACCTTTTGCCCCCGATCCGCGGCGGCGGGATGATCCCGCCCGTCGGGGGATTGCCGCGCCGGGGCGCCATAGCGGCAGGGGTGCTGCGCCAGCAGCGTGGCGCACTGGCTCAAGCCCTGATGCTGGCGTTGCAGCCGGGCGACCTCCGCCTCGATCTGCGCCAGCTTGTCCGCGATAAGCTGTTCCACCTTCTGCCAGGGGAAGTGATCTAGGGAAGGTGCGAATAAGCGGGGAAATTCTTCTCGGCTGACTCAGTCATTTCATTTTTTCAGTTTGAGCCGATTTTTTCTCCCGTAAATGCCTTGAATCAGCCTATTTAGA
>NZ_JAPCIZ010000232.1:0-716 GCF_027707725.1 Aeromonas sp. QDB25
TAATAAAATGCTGAGGCCTGGCCTTTGCGTAGTGCACGCATCACCTCAATACCTTTGATGGTGGCGTAAGCCGTCTTCATGGATTTAAATCCCAGCGTGGCGCCGATTATCCGTTTCAGTTTGCCATGATCGCATTCAATCACGTTGTTCCGGTACTTAATCTGTCGGTGTTCAACGTCAGACGGGCACCGGCCTTCGCGTTTGAGCAGAGCAAGCGCGCGACCATAGGCGGGCGCTTTATCCGTGTTGATGAATCGCGGGATCTGCCACTTCTTCACGTTGTTGAGGATTTTACCCAGAAACCGGTATGCAGCTTTGCTGTTACGACGGGAGGAGATATAAAAATCGACAGTGCGGCCCCGGCTGTCGACGGCCCGGTACAGATACGCCCAGCGGCCATTGACCTTCACGTAGGTTTCATCCATGTGCCACGGGCAAAGATCGGAAGGGTTACGCCAGTACCAGCGCAGCCGTTTTTCCATTTCAGGCGCATAACGCTGAACCCAGCGGTAAATCGTGGAGTGATCGACATTCACTCCGCGTTCAGCCAGCATCTCCTGCAGCTCACGGTAACTGATGCCGTATTTGCAGTACCAGCGTACGGCCCACAGAATGATGTCACGCTGAAAATGCCGGCCTTTGAATGGGTTCATGTGCAGCTCCATCAGCAAAAGGGGATGATAAGTTTATCACCACCGACTATTTGCAACAGTGCC
>NZ_JAPCIZ010000233.1:0-713 GCF_027707725.1 Aeromonas sp. QDB25
CGGATAAGGTCGCCGGCCATTACCAGCCTTGGGATAAAACGGCTCGATGACTTCCACCATGTTTTGCCATGGCAGAATCTGCTCCATGCGGGACAAGAAAATCTCTTTTCTAGTCTGACGGCGCTTACTGCTGAATTCACTGTCGGCGAAGGTAAGTTGATGACTCATGATGAACCCTGTTCCATGGCTCCAGATGACAAACATGATCTCATGTCAGGGACTTGTTCGCACCTTCCCTAACGCTATACAGTCCAATCAACTAAGTGTTCAGCCTTCAAAATAACATTTTTCACTGTAGGCATAAGGATCATTTCTCCAGCAACAATAGTGAAACTAAATCGGTACTCTTTTTCTGCTGAGAAAGAGGGGGGCTTCACAAAAGCCATATCCGAGATTTTGCGCATAAAGTGTTCTATCGTGAAGTCGCTGGTATCAGAAATATGAATCTCACGACTCAAGTAAGACACTGGTTCATGTCGGCAGTAAATTGACAGATTTTCTAATGATACGTTTGGATCAACGATGTGATTACCTGAGTGGCGTCCGGAGGTAATCCGATCACGGAGTAATATTGAAAGCTCAAGTCCAAGGCTGTGAGCTTTGAGCCTGTAAATCCAATTGTGTAACCGCCCACGAATAAGTAACTTTTTCAAAAGGATACCTTCGTGGGTAAGCAAATGGACCAAGACACACTCAAAGCTCTGGCTGCTGAG
>NZ_JAPCIZ010000234.1:0-712 GCF_027707725.1 Aeromonas sp. QDB25
GCAGAGTGGTAGATCTGCTTCAGATCCGCCGTCACCGCCTTGTAGTCCTTCCAGGAGACATAGCGCAACGAGTTGCGCACCATGTGGACGATACACAGTTGGACCTTGGTTTGGGGATACTCCACTGCAATCGCATCAGGGAAGCCCTTGAGACCGTCCACACACGCAATCAGGATGTCTTCCAAGCCGCGATTCTTCAGCTCGGTCAGGACCGACAGCCAGAACTTTGCCCCTTCGGTCTCGGCCAGCCACAGGCCCAGCAGCTCCTTGTGCCCCTCCATATTGATGCCCAGTGCCAGATAGAGCGACTTGTTGATCACCCTCTGGTTCGCGCGGATCTTCAGCACAATGCAGTCCAGATAAACGATGGGATAGAGCGGATCCAGCGGCCGGTTTTGCCATTCGTGGACCTGCTCGATGACACGTTCGGTCACCTTCGATACCAGCCCCGCCGAGATGTCGGCGTCATACATCTCTTTGAATGCGTCAACGATATCCCGCGTGCTCAAGCCCTTGGCGTAGAGGGCGAGGATCTGGTCGTCCATCTGGGTCAGGCGGGACTGGCCCTTGCGGACGAACTGAGGCTCGAAGGAGCTGTTGCGGTCACGAGGCGCCTGGATGGTGACCTCTCCGTGCTGCCCTTTGAGGCGTTTGGTGGAATAGCCATTGCGATTATTGCCGGTGCCACGGCCTTGTGGGGCGTGTTTCTGGT
>NZ_JAPCIZ010000235.1:0-710 GCF_027707725.1 Aeromonas sp. QDB25
CCGGTTCACCGGTGAATCTGCCATAGCTTTCAGTCTGCTCAGTGGTCAGAAAGTCAACGGGCATATCGGCCTCCCTGCCTGACGGGCATTTAGTAACATTTTTGCAACCGTACGAAATGTTATAAATTATCGGACATCGTAAAACTGTTACATTAATATGTCTATTAAATCGTAAATTTGTAATAATAGACATGAGTTGTCCGATATTCGATTTAAGGTACATTTTTATGCGACTTTTTGGTTACGCTCGGGTCTCAACCAGTCAGCAGTCTCTTGATCTTCAGGTCAGAGCACTCAAAGACGCAGGTGTGAAAGCAAACCGTATATTTACCGATAAGGCATCCGGCAGTTCAACAGACCGGGAAGGGCTGGATTTGCTGAGGATGAAGGTGGAGGAAGGTGATGTCATTCTGGTTAAGAAGCTCGACCGTCTTGGCCGCGACACTGCCGATATGATCCAACTGATAAAGGAATTTGACGCTCAGGGCGTGGCAGTCCGGTTCATTGATGACGGGATCAGTACCGACGGTGATATGGGGCAAATGGTGGTCACCATCCTGTCGGCTGTGGCACAGGCTGAACGCCGGAGGATCCTAGAACGCACGAATGAGGGCCGACAGGAAGCAAAGCTGAAAGGAATCAAATTTGGCCGCAGGCGTACCGTGGACAGGAACGTCGTGCTGACGCTTCATCAGAAGGGCACTGGTGCA
>NZ_JAPCIZ010000236.1:0-707 GCF_027707725.1 Aeromonas sp. QDB25
GATCGATTTAGCCACTCATAGAGCATCGCAAGGTCATGCTCAGTCATGAGGCGCAGTGTGACGGAATCGTTGCTGTTGGTCACGATGCTGTACTTTGTGATGCCTAACGCCCGAAATAACCGGCGTGCGCTAGCACGTCCGGCGCCGCAGGCGCGTAGTTAATTGACTTGTTATGTTTGCTTATAGCCATACTAACCCTTGATAGGGTTTAGACTTCAACGATTCCAAACGACTTTGTAGGCTACCGCTATGGATTTCCAATTTATGGCCGTCAGGATCGAGCAAGTATAAAGAAAGTCCTTCGCTTCTATTTTGTTTCCATTCAACGACATGTGCTTCGCGAAGCTTTTTAGTAACTGGTTCGAAATTCTCTTCGGAAACATCAAACGCGATGTGACAGTAATCTTGGCTCGGATGCACTTCGTCACAAGACAAGCAAATCCAAGTAGCCTCCAAGCTCAGATATGCCCCACTATCCCAGCGGACATGTGCCTTCATTCCTAATAGACGCGTATAGAACTCCACGGAACGTTCAAGGTCACTTACTGCAATAGTAATATGATTCAATCCTCGTAACACTGACTCTCCTCAGCGAACATAACTTTGTTTTAGGGCGACTGCCCTGCTGCGTAACATCGTTGCTGCTCCATAACATCAAACATCGACCCACGGCGTAACGCGCTTGCTGCTTGGATGCCCGAGGCATA
>NZ_JAPCIZ010000237.1:0-676 GCF_027707725.1 Aeromonas sp. QDB25
CCTCGGTCGTTGTTGTTGACGGGGCAATGGAAACACGGCGGAGTTTTCGAGTGGGTGAGTTATCTAAAATTCACGTGAGCTATTGAAAACTCACTGTCTGACTCCGGCTTTCCTTAGCCAGTCGGACAGGGTGTTTTTATCCACGTTGACCAGTGTTTTACTAAGCCCCTTGCTGGCTATTTTCTGTTTGAGAGCTTCAATGCTTCCCTGGAAATCCTCATCCTTCACCCCATGAGCGGTTAATAGTTCAGCAATAACTAGACTCTGCTTCGCTGTTGATCGTGCTTTTGGCATAGCCTGGGCCAGCTCAGAGGTAATGATCCCATCTTGCAGTTTTGGCAATGGCTTCCCGCTTGCAATATGTTCACTCAGTCGGTGTAAGCACTCTTTTCTAATGAAAAGTTCATTAACATCTGGCGTCCAGTCTTCCCGCGCAGCTAAAACCACCATCAACTCGCCATTTTGGGTTCGTCGAGACAGAGCCACACCTGCGTTGATTATCTGGGCCGTTTTCTCTTGTTCGAACAGACACAACGTGGAGCTTGCCAATGCCCACAACCCGGTGGCACGGGCTTCAAGCCAAGGGGAAACAAGATCCAGAACTTGCATTTCATCCACTGCGGTGAACTCATCAAACGATATTTTAGTTTGTTTAATCGTCCGGTCTTTTGCTTCG
>NZ_JAPCIZ010000238.1:0-669 GCF_027707725.1 Aeromonas sp. QDB25
CGGTCTAAGGTTGAGTCGCCGCTCGAAGGCCGACAACTCATCCGGGCTGAGCTGGCTCAGGTCGCTGCCCTTGGGCACATACTGCCGCAACAAGCCATTGCTGTTCTCGTTCAGACCTCGCTCCCACGCGCTGTATGGATGCGCGAAGTAAAACTGGGCATTTAGCACCTTGGCTACTCGCTCATGTTCCACAAATTCACTGCCATTGTCCGCGGTGATTGTATGAACATGTGCCTTGTAGGGCTCTAGCATGCAGATGATGGCATCGGCCACTGCAGCTGCCGTCTTGGCAGGCACATACTGCACTAGGTAGAGTCGGCTCTTACGCTCGGCCAGTGTCACGATGGCACCACTACCTTGTTTGCCCGAAACGGTATCCACCTCCCAGTCACCCAATCGGCTACGAGAGTCGACTATCGCTGGGCGCTCATCGATCGATACCGGGTTGGGGATCACGCAGCGCTTGGCATTCTGTCCCTTACGGTAACGTTTGTGGCCTTGCCGCAAGTGACGGAACAGCTTGCCACCGTTGGCCTTATCCTGCGCCACATAGCGGTAGATCCACTCATGACTGACAGGGCAACCAATGCGCCTGCAGACCGAGCTTATCTGCTCCGGACTCCAGTCTGCGGCCAACGCCATGGTCACGAAAATAAGGGTATCTTCCGG
>NZ_JAPCIZ010000239.1:0-664 GCF_027707725.1 Aeromonas sp. QDB25
CTAGGCTGTGTTCTCAAAATGCTGGTTTTCTGTCCACACATAACTCGCGCAAGTAGCGAAGGCAGAAAGCCAGTTTGATAAAGGCTGCAAAACTCTTGGCTAGCTTTTCATATCTCGTTGAAAACCGGCGAAACTTCTTCAACCAACCGAAGCACCGCTCCACGACATTGCGCCTGCGGTAATGCACCTTGTCCAGTACCAATGGACGCCCCTTATGGCGCCGTTGCTGGTCGCTGCGTTGCGGAATGACCGCTTTTATCCTTCTCCGCCGTAGCTCGGCTCGAAAGGCTTTGCTGCTATAGGCCTTGTCTGCGGCAAGATGCGCTGGCCGTGTTCGGTAGCGACCTGATGACGTTGGTATCCTCGCCATGGCCAACGCGCTTGTTGCATAGCTGATTTCTGCTGATTGCCCCGGTGACAGGCAGAAGCTCAGTGGTAAGCCATGACCGTCCGTGACCAAGTGAATTTTGCTGCCGAAACCTCCCCGCGAACGGCCAAGGGCTTGATTCATTGAGGTGTTTTTTTACGTGCACCGGCAGCATCTTTGGATGCTCTGACATTGGAGCCGTCCAGGCACCACAGGTCGAAATCGATGAGCCCTTCTTCATTGAGCTTGAGTTGCAGCGCTTCCAGAATGGCATCAATCCGGCCTGCATCCTGCCAA
>NZ_JAPCIZ010000240.1:0-660 GCF_027707725.1 Aeromonas sp. QDB25
CGCGGCCTCCAGAGGGGTATTACTTTTTTGGCGCTTCACATAGCCAGTCACAATAAATCAATCACTTAGCAGTCTGAATGTCGCATTTGGACGGAAAATCCCTAGAACCCCCGAGTGGCGGCAGCGGCTCCTCGATGCAGGCCTTCAGTTGGATTGAAGGGAGGTGGTGCCGATGTGGTTGAGCGATAGATTTCCGGGGTTGATGTTGTGGCACACAGTGGCGGCGCTGGCCGCCGTGTTCGCGGCGAAAGCCCTGCTGTACTGGGCGGCTGACTGGCTGGCGCTGGGGCCACTTTACAGCGCCTTGGCGGGGCCTTCCTGGAACGTGGCGGCATGGATTGCGGCGCTGGCTCTGTTGCTGCGCTGGATGAAGGTCTAGCCCGCTCTGCCGCGCTGCGCTTGGCGGCCCCCGAGCCAGTGGCGATAGACTGCGCTAGTCGCCCCAGTTCGGGGGCGACATTGCAGTACTGCAATCGGGTTGTGACGGCGCTTAGATTGCGTGGTAAATTTAGGTATCGCTAGGTAATACCTTTGGCTAACAGTGAGGTCTTATGTCCGCAGCTACCAAACCCATGTCTATCAAACTTGATAGCGATACCCAAAGCCGGATCAAGCAGCTAGCTGCTGCCCGCGACCGTTCAGCGCACTGGATGATGCGCG
>NZ_JAPCIZ010000241.1:0-642 GCF_027707725.1 Aeromonas sp. QDB25
GTTAGGCATCACAAAGTACAGCATCGTGACCAACAGCAACGATTCCGTCACACTGCGCCTCATGACTGAGCATGACCTTGCGATGCTCTATGAGTGGCTAAATCGATCTCATATCGTCGAGTGGTGGGGCGGAGAAGAAGCACGCCCGACACTTGCTGACGTACAGGAACAGTACTTGCCAAGCGTTTTAGCGCAAGAGTCCGTCACTCCATACATTGCAATGCTGAATGGAGAGCCGATTGGGTATGCCCAGTCGTACGTTGCTCTTGGAAGCGGGGACGGATGGTGGGAAGAAGAAACCGATCCAGGAGTACGCGGAATAGACCAGTCACTGGCGAATGCATCACAACTGGGCAAAGGCTTGGGAACCAAGCTGGTTCGAGCTCTGGTTGAGTTGCTGTTCAATGATCCCGAGGTCACCAAGATCCAAACGGACCCGTCGCCGAGCAACTTGCGAGCGATCCGATGCTACGAGAAAGCGGGGTTTGAGAGGCAAGGTACCGTAACCACCCCAGATGGTCCAGCCGTGTACATGGTTCAAACACGCCAGGCATTCGAGCGAACACGCAGTGATGCCTAACCCTTCCATCGAGGGGGACGTCCAAGGGCTGGCGCCCTTGGCCGCCCCTCATGTCAAACGTT
>NZ_JAPCIZ010000242.1:0-631 GCF_027707725.1 Aeromonas sp. QDB25
ATCGCTAGTAATCGCAAATCAGAATGTTGCGGTGAATACGTTCCCGGGCCTTGTACACACCGCCCGTCACACCATGGGAGTGGGTTGCACCAGAAGTAGATAGCTTAACCTCCGGGAGGGCGTTTACCACGGTGTGATTCATGACTGGGGTGAAGTCGTAACAAGGTAACCCTAGGGGAACCTGGGGTTGGATCACCTCCTTACCTTAATGATGACGAAGTTGTTGAGTGTTCACACAGATTGCCTTGATTCAAGTTTAGAGACAGTACACGAAGTGGGTCTGTAGCTCAGGTGGTTAGAGCGCACCCCTGATAAGGGTGAGGTCGGTGGTTCGAGTCCACTCAGACCCACCACTTCGATTACGGGGCTATAGCTCAGCTGGGAGAGCGCCTGCTTTGCACGCAGGAGGTCTGCGGTTCGATCCCGCATAGCTCCACCATATCGTACTGTATTTGTCAGAAGACAAAGCCATGAGTTGAACATGTCGTTCAATGTATGCCTTTGACTTCTTTACGAAGTTTGCTCTTTAACAATCTGGAAAGCTGATTTAAAAAGTAGTTCTCAAACATTTGTTACAAGTGCTTTGGAAACTTCTTGGCGAAAACCAAATTTTATTTGGTCCTTGTTGTAC
>NZ_JAPCIZ010000243.1:0-630 GCF_027707725.1 Aeromonas sp. QDB25
GCTGACGCCCCGGCGAAATTCCCCTCCCACCTACGTCGGAGGGAGTCCCCTTTCGCATTTAAGATGGGCCAAGATGAGGCTCACACTCAGCCGGGATCGGCCCAATCAGACGGACCTCATCGCCCTGCAGCACGACCGGCAGGCCCAGCGCTCGCCCGGCCCAGAAATTCAGTTCAGCCATGCTGAGGTCTTCGACCTTCACACGCACTCCAGTCATTCCCTCTGTCATACCTGCTACTCCTCTGCTTGTGTTTCGGGCTCGCATTGAGCCTGTCTATCAGGCCACATTGGGTACCACGCCGTTTGGCCAGGCCGACGCTGGATAGGTGACGGTGAAATGGGTCAGCTCAGCAATGGCTTGCCGGTGGGACATACTCAGCCGATATGCGCAGTAGGCAGACCACGCATTGCGCGGCAGCTCGTCAATCTCAGCTCGCGTTACCCAGACGCTACGCCCGCGACTAACAATTTGCACCACTTTTTCCTGCTCCATATGACTCACCTTTCGCTGTGACTATCATGACATCAGCTTACCCTTTATGGTCAATCTGTGCGAGCATTTTTCACCCTATGCGCTGGCATCATTCGACTGCCATCAATGCTCTCAGAGAATAAAAAAGGTTCATCGCG
>NZ_JAPCIZ010000244.1:0-613 GCF_027707725.1 Aeromonas sp. QDB25
GGGTAAGGTGTTCAATCAACGTCATAGCGCGTGCCTCCTGCATGGAGACGCGATTAGATCACAGACGATCTGCCTGTTCAAATTTCATTAACAAAGTGCGATCCCGCCCTGCCCGTCTGGTGGGGCCACCTGCCAGCCCGGCTCAAGGGGCTGCTGGATCGCACCCTGCTGCCGGGTTTCGCCTTTCGCTACCAGCCGGGGAAGGCGTACCCGGAGCAGTTGCTCGCCGGCAAGACGGCGCGCCTGCTGCTCACCATGGACAGCCCCCCCTGGTATTACCGCTGGTGGCAGGGAGCCCCCCTGGATCGCACCCTGGACAAGCCGGTGCTGGGGCTGTGCGGCATCCGGCTGACCCACCGTCAGCATCTGGGGCCCGTCCACACCTCGGATGAGGGGGCCCGCCAGCGCTGGCTCAGCCAGGCCGGAGCCGCCGCCCGCCAGGATGTGCGGCGGCTGGGCAGGCGCCCCGCCTAATCCCTGCCATGGGCATGTTTTACCCATTAAAAAGCCCCGCAGTTGCGGCAATGCTGATCAGTTAAGGATCCATTGACCGATCCTTCTGCTGTAGGACAATCCGGAACCAATCACTGGTTCCGGATTTTTTATGTCTATT
>NZ_JAPCIZ010000245.1:0-608 GCF_027707725.1 Aeromonas sp. QDB25
ATGAAAAGCTAGCCAAGAGTTTTGCAGCCTTTATCAAACTGGCTTTCTGCCTTCGCTACTTGCGCGAGTTATGTGTGGACAGAAAACCAGCATTTTGAGAACACAGCCTAGTGGAAGATTCTCGGGGGCGAACCCTCGAGGTTGTTTCAACCCCATGGAAGCGCTGGGCTGATGGCGTGGCCCACAGCTCCCGGGCAAATTGCCGCTCCACTCGCCGGTTTTTGCTGGCGACGCCACCTGGAGCTGGCCCATGTCAAATGCAGCCACCCCCCGCAGAGCCTTTGGCCTGATCTGGAGATGTGCTGCGCTCGTGGGGCGGATACATCCTCTCAAGGTGAGAAAAAGGATACAAAAAGGGCCACTTCTTGCGAAGTGGCCCTTTCCAAACGTTTGGGCTGGGGGAGTCTGAATTGTAATTTTAAGTTATTGTTTTTATTGCTTATGAAGGTTTGACGTTTGGTTGTGGTGTTACCTTGGGTGTTACTGTTGGCGAAAGTCCCCCTCTGCTTTTGGTGTTTGAGCCACTGGTTCTACCTCTCCAGCACCACAGAAGGTTGGTTCAAATCCCTTGTCGGATGCGGGTTCAAATCCCTGTGCTCAACACCTCA
>NZ_JAPCIZ010000246.1:0-606 GCF_027707725.1 Aeromonas sp. QDB25
AAGAGCAGAAGTTAGCATGATCGTTACCATGTTGGGAGTCACATGGAAGATCAGATCCTGGAAAACGGGAAAAGTTCCGTTCAGACCGCTATTTGTGTATAAGAGTCAGGTGCAAGGGGTTGGGGATCTACGTGTATGGGGAATAGAAATAAAAACCGCAGCTCAAGGCTGCGGTTTGAGGATTTTTTTCGATGAAATCTAGTTCATAGCCGTGTTTTTTGTGGATAAATTTGGTTATGCCAAATCTTGGATACCATATTTTCGCTCTCTTTTTTCAAAAGCATAACTACCGCCTTCGAGAATATTGCAGATATCTGCTCGTATGCCGGAATTCTCTCGCACGTTACCATCTTCAACGGCACCTGACTTATATTTAATGTGTTCGCCTTGGTTGTCGGCTATTATTATTTGTTCAGAGTCCGTATTGACAACTAAATTTGCGTTATGGGTGACGATTATGACTTGACGATATTTTTTGATTTTCCTAAACAGTGGGACTAGTTGAGACATAATAAACTCATTATCTAGATCATCTTCAGGCTGATCAAATACAAAAGGGCTTCCGAAGGGATCTGTTGCTAATTTTAAACAAACATAGAAAGTACC
>NZ_JAPCIZ010000247.1:0-601 GCF_027707725.1 Aeromonas sp. QDB25
GATGCGGGGATCGCCAAGCTCGCAACCCTGTCAGATGGCACGGTGTTTGAGCCCGTCAACAGCTTCAAAACCAATCAGACCAAGCTGGCAAGGCTCCAACGCCAGTTGAGCAAAAAGGTAAAGTTCAGCAGCAACTGGAAGAAACAAAAAGCCAAGATCCAGCGGCTGCACTCACATATCGCCAATACCCGCCGCGATTACCTTCACAAGGTCACAACGACTATCAGCAAAAACCACGCGATGATCGTCATTGAGGATTTGAAGGTTGCCAGCATGTCAAAATCAGCAGCGGGCACGACCAGCCAGCCGGGGCGCAACGTCCGGGCAAAATCAGGGCTGAATCGTTCGATATTAGATCAGGGCTGGTTTGAGCTGCGCCGCCAGCTCGAATATAAGCAGGCATGGCGAGGCGGTCAGGTGTTGGCGATAAACCCGGCCTACACCAGCCAGCAGTGCGCCTGTTGTGGGCATACTGCGAAGGATAACCGCCAGACGCAAAGCCAGTTTAAATGCGCTGCGTGTGGTTATGAGGCGAACGCCGATGTGAACGGCGCTCGCAATATTTTAGCGGCGGGACACGCCGTTTTAGCCTGTGGAGGCG
>NZ_JAPCIZ010000248.1:0-586 GCF_027707725.1 Aeromonas sp. QDB25
TGCTGCTGTGGATGCTCAGGGCAATAAGCGCACGGTGAGCCAGACCTTCTCCCTCAGCTTGCAGAACCTGGCCATTGCCGACCCGGTCAAGGTGATGGCGGTCGCGAAGTCCTTGCTGGACTCGCACGATCAACCACTCGGGATGGTGGTGTTTAAGGGTGCCTTGACCGATGGCGGCACCCAGAGCCGGGGTCCACAAGCGGGTTACATCACCCTGCGAAGTGATGCCGCTTTCTCGGTCATTTTCAATGGCCAACCAGTGCAACCCGGTGAGACCAGGGAAGTAGTGATCCCGCTCGACGTGGATGGGTCTGCTCGGTTGCCAGTCTGGCCAGCTACCTCCGGTGTGACCGGCAAGGCGAGCTACATGATTGATATACCTCAGTTAACTGTGAACTGATGGCGTTCAGGGAGGAGATTTCACAGTGCTAAAACTCAATAAAATAGCCATCGCACTCGCCCTGCTGGGCATGACCTCGGCAACGTCGGCACAGATCTTCGAGATGTCCTACACGGACACCAATGGGGCCCTGCAGGTCAAGACGCCCACCGCTACCTGGTACAGTGCCAACAGCAATATCGTGGT
>NZ_JAPCIZ010000249.1:0-581 GCF_027707725.1 Aeromonas sp. QDB25
GAAAGCCAGATACAAGGGGTTGCTGAAAAACGATAACCAACTGGCGATGTTATTCACGCTGGCCAACCTGTTTCGGGCGGACCAAATGATACGTCAGTGGGAGAGATCTCAGTAAAAACCGGAAATAACGCCAGAAATGTCGAAAAAATAGCCTAAACAGGCTGATTCGATGTGTTTGCGGGAAAAAAATCGGCCCAGATCCGCGAAATTTTAATCAGCGAGTCAGCTTGGGAAGAAATGACCTGCTTATTCGCACCTTCCCTAGTGGCTTACCAATGATTGTTGCGGTTGGTTATCTCTTTATGAGAGGGAATCAATTGACGTCGACACTGAATGGTCTGAAATTGAAGGCCATGTTCTTTAGTTTGTTCATGCTCTCATGGTCCGTAAGCCTTCTTCTCCCTTTCTGTACACGCCTGGTTATCCTCAAAAGTGGGTTGCCATGTTTCGACTATGGTTTTTGGGGAAAATGTCACCGCCGATGTAAAAATGACCCACTAACGCCGGAGTAAAGTTGACCCACCTGGGCCAAGATCGTGGCTTTTGAGCCACGCCCATGTTGACCCAGGAGTTATCAGTGG
>NZ_JAPCIZ010000250.1:0-572 GCF_027707725.1 Aeromonas sp. QDB25
CTAGCAGGTGCATCAGGGCAAAGACGTGATCGGTGAAGCCGGCCGTGTCGGTGTAGTGCTCCTCGATCCGCAGGTCGGACTCGTGGTACAGCAGGCCGTCGAGCACATAGGTGGAATCGCGGACGCCGACATTCACCACGCGGGTGCTGAACGGCGCGTACTGGTCGGAGATATGGGTATAGAACAGCCGTCCCGGCTCGCTACCGTACTTCGGGTTGACGTGCCCGGTGCTCTCGCCCCGGCCACCCGCGCGGAAGCGCTGGCCATCGGAGGATGAGGTCGTGCCGTCGCCCCAGTGGGCGGCAAAGGCGTGGCGATACTGGTGGTTGACCAGCTCGGCCAAGGCCGCCGAATAGGTTTCGTCGCGGATGTGCCAGGCTTGCAGCCAGGACAGCTTGGCGTAGGTCAGGCCGGGGCTCGACTCGGCCATCTTGGTCAGCCCGAGGTTGATCGCATCACCGAGGATTGCGGACAGCAGCAACGTCCTGTCTTTGGCCTCGGCCCCGTCCTTCAAGTGGGTGAAGTGGCGGCTGAAGCCCGTCCAGTCGTCCACGTCCATCAGCAGTTCGGTG
>NZ_JAPCIZ010000251.1:0-561 GCF_027707725.1 Aeromonas sp. QDB25
AAAATCGACCAGCCCGCAAGGCGAGCTTGAGCCTGCGCAGTGGGCGCATCACGCTAAAACAGGGGAATATCACGCTCAACGCGGTGCTGGCCGAGGAGATTAACCCGCCCAAGGGTGAGACCCCGTTGAAATGGCTGTTGTTAACCAGTGAACCCGTCGAGTCACTAGCCCAAGCCTTGCGGGTCATCGACATATACACCCATCGCTGGCGGATCGAGGAGTTCCATAAGGCATGGAAAACCGGAGCTGGAGCCGAGAGGCAACGCATGGAGGAGCCGGATAATCTGGAGCGGATGGTCTCGATCCTCTCGTTTGTCGCGGTCAGGCTGTTACAGCTCAGAGAAAGCTTCACGCTGCCGCAAGCACTCAGGGCGCAAGGGCTGCTAAAGGAAGCGGAACACGTAGAAAGCCAGTCAGCTGAAACGGTGCTGACTCAGGATGAATGTCAGCTACTGGGCTATCTGGACAAGGGAAAACGCAAGCGCAAAGAGAAAGCAGGTAGCTTGCAGTGGGCTTACATGGCGATAGCCAGACTGGGCGGTTTTATGGACAGCAAGCGAA
>NZ_JAPCIZ010000252.1:0-556 GCF_027707725.1 Aeromonas sp. QDB25
AGGTAACCCTAGGGGAACCTGGGGTTGGATCACCTCCTTACCTTAAGATGACGAAGTTGTTGAGTGTTCACACAGATTGCCTTGATTCAAAGTAGTTAGAGCAAAGACCTGATGCGCCTTGGCGTGTCAGTGCTTGTTTGGCCCCTGGCCAAACGAGAGAAGCCCGTTCGTTGGGGTGGGATGTGAATAGCTGCAAAAGTGGCTACCCAAACCAGAGTTAGCGATAACAGCGAACAGCGCTAAAGGCAATGATGCCGCTCGGCCTCGCCGGCTCGGCACTCGCCTTTACGAAAATCATTGCGAAGTTGACTTCGCAAACCATGATTTTCGTCCCCTTCGTCTAGAGGCCTAGGACACCGCCCTTTCACGGCGGTAACAGGGGTTCGAATCCCCTAGGGGACGCCACTTCTCTTCTTGCTAACAAGAATGCAGACATAAGCATACGTGTTTATGTCTGTTTTCTTCGGTCACTGACCGTTGCAAACATGCTCTTTAACAATCTGGAAAGCTGATTTAAAAAGTAGTTCTCAAACATTTGTTACAAGTGCTTTGGAAA
>NZ_JAPCIZ010000253.1:0-530 GCF_027707725.1 Aeromonas sp. QDB25
CGTCCCAACGGGTACCCGCCGATTCACCGGGGCGCACCAGCGTGTGAAGGCTCCATTCAATCTGACAGCGGGTGGTATGTTCCAGGCGACCGTTGGCAATGTCGGCCATCAGCGCAGGCAGTTCGTCCGGCTTGAGGGTGGGCATGTGTTTCTTGGTGGGCTTCTTGAACACTTTGCGGATCGCGGAACAGGGGTTGGCATCGAGCAGGCCGTGGTTAACGGTGTAGTCGAGGATCTCGTTTATCCGCTGACACAGCCGGCGCACTGTCTCCAGCTTGCCATCAGCCTCAATAGGGCGCAGTAGTTCGATCACCAGGGGGGCGCGTATCTGGTCGATGGGCATGGAGCCGATGAAAGGCAGCACATACAGCTCAAGGGAACGCCATGCGTCGTTGGCGCAGGCTTCGCTCACATCGTGGCGTTTCAGCTCCAGCCACTTGGCGGCCATGCGCTCAAAGGTGTTGGCGCTGGCCTCTTGCTTGGCTTGGGCAATGGCGACCTGTTCTTGCTGGTGGAGTTGGGGATCAATA
>NZ_JAPCIZ010000254.1:0-530 GCF_027707725.1 Aeromonas sp. QDB25
TATTGATCCCCAACTCCACCAGCAAGAACAGGTCGCCATTGCCCAAGCCAAGCAAGAGGCCAGCGCCAACACCTTTGAGCGCATGGCCGCCAAGTGGCTGGAGCTGAAACGGCACGACGTGAGCGAAGCCTATGCCGCCGATTCGTGGCGCTCCCTTGAGCTGTATGTGCTGCCTTTCATCGGCTCCATGCCCATCGACCAGATACGCGCCCCCCTGGTGATCGAGCTACTGCGCCCGCTGGAGGCTGACGGCAAACTTGAGACAGTGCGCCGCTTGTGTCAGCGAATAAACGAGATCCTCGACTACAGCGTTAATCATGGCCTACTCGATGCCAATCCCTGCTCTGCCATTCGCAAGGTATTCAAGAAGCCCACCAAGAAGCATATGCCCACCCTCAAACCAGACGAGTTGCCGCTGTTGATGGCCGACATTGCCAACGGTCGCCTGGAACATACCACCCGCTGTCAGATTGAATGGAGCCTTCACACGCTGGTGCGCCCCGGTGAATCGGCGGGTACCCGTTGGGACG
>NZ_JAPCIZ010000255.1:0-524 GCF_027707725.1 Aeromonas sp. QDB25
CGTTTCAGCTCCAGCCACTTGGCGGCCATGCGCTCAAAGGTGTTGGCGCTGGCCTCTTGCTTGGCTTGGGCAATGGCGACCTGTTCTTGCTGGTGGAGTTGGGGATCAATACCTTCGGCCAGCAGGGCGCGGGCTTGTCGCCGTCGTTCTCGGGCGGCGGAGAGGGTAACGTCAGGGTAGGGGCCGAAACTGAGGTTGGCCCGCCTCTTGTCACCAGGGCGGTAGTAGTTGAACAGCCACAGCTTGCCCCCGTTCGTTTTAACCCTCAGGTAGAGGCCATCACCATCCCCCAAGTTGTATTCCTTCCCCTCGGGCTTGGCTGTCCTCAACTTTGAGTCGGTCAGCTTGTCCTTGCTCATGGTGTTACCCCCTCCAGCAGTAACACCCAAAACGGTGTTACCAGAACCTTGTTACCGCACATGTTACTCTTTGAGCTGGCTCTAGGCGACTTCCTTGGACTATCTCGGACAACAAAAAACCCGCAAAGCCTTATGCTATGCGGGTTTCTGGTCTTTCTCGTTCCT
>NZ_JAPCIZ010000256.1:0-522 GCF_027707725.1 Aeromonas sp. QDB25
TCAATTTGGCGTTCGCGAAACTCGGGGCTGAAGCGCTCGAGCAGGCGGATCTGCTCGTCATTGAGCTCAATCGTCTGTTCCCTGTGGGTTTTCTCGAGGCGCAACAAGCGGCCATGCTTGGAGAGCAAGTCGTGACGTTGCCACACGCCACGCACACCGCCCGCACTGACGTTGATGCCTTGCAGAGCGAGTTCTTGCGCGACCCGCAGCGGGCCATGGGTTGGTCTGGTGAGGGAGTAATCGAGGATGGCCTGCTCAATCTCGGGAGCGACCCGGTTGGGATGCGCCCCTTTGCAGCCGGGGAGTTTGTCGAGCAAGCCCTCAGCCCCATAGGTCTGGTAGTTACGGCGGATCTCGTAGAACTGCTGGCGGCTGTAGCCGATGAGCTTGCAGGCTTTGCTGACGTTATTAAGCTCTTTGGCGAGCTCTAGCAGGCTGAGTTTACGACGTGCTACTTTCTCGTTGGTGGTCATACGGTGACTCCGGATAACACGGTAGGGGTACCGTTTTGTTATCCGGTTT
>NZ_JAPCIZ010000257.1:0-508 GCF_027707725.1 Aeromonas sp. QDB25
CAGCGTCTGGTAGCCCACACAAGCCAGTCAATCACTGCCCTTGAAGGTGAAATTAGGCAAGCCGCTCAGGTTATTCATGAGCTTGAAGGTCAAAGTAACGAGATATCAAAAGTTCTTGACGTTATACGAGGGATCGCCGAGCAAACGAATTTGTTGGCACTCAACGCAGCAATTGAGGCCGCGCGTGCTGGTGAGCAGGGGCGTGGTTTTGCTGTTGTCGCCGATGAGGTTCGCAGTCTTGCTGCTCGCACACAGCAATCGACAACGGATATTCAAAGCATGATCAGCGCTCTACAAGAGCGAGCGCAATCCGCTGTTACAGTCATGGAGCAAAGTAGTCGGCAAGCGCACACGAGTGTAGCTCACGCAGAGGAAGCAGCTACAGCTCTTGATGGAATTGGCCAACGCGTTAACGAAATTACCGACATGAACGCGCAAATAGCGACTGCGGTCGAGCAGCAGGGAGCAGTAAGTGAAGACATAAACCGCAGTATTATCAATATACGCG
>NZ_JAPCIZ010000258.1:0-507 GCF_027707725.1 Aeromonas sp. QDB25
GTCCTCCCCTTGATACGGAAGTGTTCATCCAGCAGGGTGCGATGTAGCCGCTCGATAAAGCCGTTGCTCTGCGGCCTGCGTACCTTGGTGGTCCGGTGCTCAATCCCCTCCAGTTGCAGGAACAGCTCGTAGGGGTGATGGTCAGGGCGCCCGCAGAACTCGCGCCCGTTGTCCGACAGGATGGTATAGACCCGCGCCTCGTGAGCCTCGAAGAACGGCAGGACCGTTTCGTTGAGCACATGGACCGAGGTCACCGGCAGCTTGCTGGTGTAGAGCTGTCCCCAGGCGTGGCGGCTGTAGCAGTCCAGTACGGTTTGCAGATACACCTTGCCCACCCCCTTGAGTGCGCCGACGAAGAAGGTGTCGACCGCCACCAGTTCCCCGGTGTAGTGAACCTCAATTTGGCGTTCGCGAAACTCGGGGCTGAAGCGCTCGAGCAGGCGGATCTGCTCGTCATTGAGCTCAATCGTCTGTTCCCTGTGGGTTTTCTCGAGGCGCAACAAGCGG
>NZ_JAPCIZ010000259.1:0-503 GCF_027707725.1 Aeromonas sp. QDB25
AGCCCGACCATTGAGCCGGAGGGGTGAATTGGCTCAAGCGTCTCCTGCTCGACCTGAAAGGAGATATACCAGTGCCCGGCTGCTTGGCTGACGGTCGCGTTTTTAATTTTCCCTTCAACTGGCTGGGACTGACGGAACTTGACCCACGCCAGCCCGGCAGGCAGCTTCACTCGACCCTTTTCAAGGCGGCAATACTTGTCGAAGTTGACGAACCGGATAGCGTCGCGGTTGTCGCTTTTTTTCTTGAATACGGGTGCCTTGGCGGCGAGTTTCTTATCAAAGCAGCGCATCCACGCGCCATGCAAATCCTTGAGCTTCTGCTGGAGGTTGTCGGTATATGCCTCGGCCAGAAAGGCCATTTCTGGGTCTTTCTTCCAACTGGTGAGCATCCTGTTCAGCTCAAAGGCAGAAGGCAGTTTTTCGCCAGCATCCAGAATGCGTTTGGTTTCTGCCAGCCCGTGATTCCAGACATAACGAGCACAACCGCCCAACTGGCGCAGGCG
>NZ_JAPCIZ010000260.1:0-501 GCF_027707725.1 Aeromonas sp. QDB25
TGGTAATAACAGAGGGATCACCTGGTACAACTTTGTGTCCGATCAGTATTCCGGCTTTCATGGCATCGTTATACCGGGGACGCTGAGGGACTCTATCTTTGTGCTGGAAGGCCTTCTGGAACAGGAGACCGGGCTGAATCCAACCGAAATTATGACCGATACAGCAGGTACCAGCGAACTTGTCTTTGGCCTTTTCTGGCTGCTGGGATACCAGTTTTCTCCACGCCTGGCTGATGCCGGTGCTTCGGTTTTCTGGCGAATGGGCCATGATGCCAACTATGGCGTGCTGAATGATATTGCCAGAGGGCAATCAGATCCCCGAAAAATAGTCCTTCAGTGGGACGAAATGATCCGGACCGCTGGCTCCCTGAAACTGGGCAAAGTACAGGCTTCAGTGCTGGTCCGTTCATTGCTGAAAAGTGAACGTCCTTCCGGACTGACTCAGGCAATCATTGAAGTGGGGCGCATCAACAAAACGCTGTATCTGCTTAATTATATTGA
>NZ_JAPCIZ010000261.1:0-501 GCF_027707725.1 Aeromonas sp. QDB25
TGGTAATAACAGAGGGATCACCTGGTACAACTTTGTGTCCGATCAGTATTCCGGCTTTCATGGCATCGTTATACCGGGGACGCTGAGGGACTCTATCTTTGTGCTGGAAGGTCTTCTGGAACAGGAGACCGGGCTGAATCCAACCGAAATTATGACCGATACAGCAGGTGCCAGCGAACTTGTCTTTGGCCTTTTCTGGCTGCTGGGATACCAGTTTTCTCCACGCCTGGCTGATGCCGGTGCTTCGGTTTTCTGGCGAATGGACCATGATGCCGACTATGGCGTGCTGAATGATATTGCCAGAGGGCAATCAGATCCCCGAAAAATAGTCCTTCAGTGGGACGAAATGATCCGGACCGCTGGCTCCCTGAAGCTGGGCAAAGTACAGGTTTCAGTGCTGGTCCGTTCATTGCTGAAAAGTGAACGTCCTTCCGGACTGACTCAGGCAATCATTGAAGTGGGGCGCATCAACAAAACGCTGTATCTGCTTAATTATATTGA